>NZ_JAYGHG010000024.1:0-74680 GCF_034931085.1 Nodularia harveyana UHCC-0300
TGCAAGTACAGCACAATATTTTTGCAAGTCGTTTTTGCCTACACCACTAACATCCATCCATAGCCGAATACAGCTATTCCGAATGAACTTAGCAGTACGAATTGCTTTATCTACTGCAATGAATTGCGCTGACTTTCCATAAGCTTTAAACTCAAAAACAAGCATCTTTCTACCTCCTGTCTTATACTACCACTTTTGGTATAAGATTAATTCAAATATAATAAAAAGCCGTCGTAGAACAACGGGGCTTTAAACCCATTTCTTCGGTAATCAAGAGCGATGTAGAAAAAAGTATTGTCTCACCAAACCCAGAAATAAAACCCCAAGAAAAACGTGGGTAGCGATTATATTACTATATAGTAGTTTTGTTTATAAGTTGAAACATTTCCAAATTTCCCAGGTGATGCCTTCTCCGCGTTCGCAGAGCGTGTCGTAGATAGACGCTCCACGTAGCTTGCTTCCCCGTAAGGGTAGGGCGATCGCTACGATCGCAGTATTCAATCTATGCAGTGTCTATTATTCATCCCACATAGGAGTACTGAGATATCGTTCCCCAGCACTTGCTTGGATAGCGACAATCAGCTGATCTTGATATTGCGATCGCTTGCCTACTTGTAATGCTGCATACAAAACCGCACCTGTAGAAATACCACTAATAATCCCTTCCTGACGGGCAAGTTGACGACCTATTTCATAGGCTTGTTCATCAGTAACAGTGATAATCTCATCCATTAAATCCACCCGCAGCACATCTGGAACAAAACCTGCACCAATACCTTGAATATTGTGTAATCCGGGGGACTGATGACTGAGGACAGCGCTGGTAGCAGGTTCAACTGCCACAATCTGGATTTGGGGATTTTGCTGTTTCAGGTAGCGTCCAGCACCAGTCAAAGTTCCACCAGTTCCCACCCCAACTACAAATACTGCAATTTGTCCCTCTGTATCCTGCCAAATTTCTGGTCCGGTAGTGTGGTAGTGAATTTTTGGGTTAGCAGGATTGCTGAATTGTTGGGGAGAAAAGGCATTAGAAATACTGGCTAACAATTCGTTAGCGTGGGCTATAGCACCAGCCATGTCTTCTGCTTCGGGTGTGGTGACAACTTCAGCACCATAAGCTTGAATAATTTGCTGACGTTCCCGGCTCATATTTTCTGGCATTGTTAGGATTAAGCGGTATCCTTTCGCAGCACAAACCATTGCTAAACCAATACCAGTATTACCAGAAGTCGCCTCGATAATCGTGGAAACTCCTGGCTGTATTAAACCAGCTATTTCTGCCTCAGTAATCATACTAATAGCAATGCGGTCTTTTACTGATTTACCAGGATTCATCCCTTCCAATTTTAAGGCGATATTAGCGACACAGCCTGAACTTTGAGGTAAGTTTTGTAGCTTTACCAAAGGAGTGCGACCGATAGTTTCGGTTATATTGTTATAAATAAGCATATAGTAATCCGTTTTATTTATTGATTTAACAAACCATTGTCCTATTACTCAGGAGTATTTTTTCTTTTCATTGTTTAAAACATGAGTTGAAAAAATACGACAATGAAACCTACCATTAAAAATATATGGGGCAGGTTACTAACTAATGGACGTTTGGTGATTTTGACCAAGGGATAAATGCTGAAGATGAGGATAGATAATAGAGTGACACCCTGTAAAAAAGCTGCCACATCTAGACTCCAAGTTAGGGTAGGTAAACCTGCACCACTGTATCCAAAAGTCCGAGCAATTACAGGAATAATTTTTCCCGCTTCCGTAATTGCAGAGGGGATGTAATAAGCTAAATTTGCTCCTAGAGTCATAGGCAAGTAAGCGTAGATTACAGTTAGATAATCTGGCATTTCCTGGTCAATAGTCCTAGCAATTTTGTGGGTCAAATAAGTGGTAACAAAGGGAATAGTTAATAATAATGTCACCACAGGTATAGCGGTTAGTAAATGCTCAGAATCAAGGGCAATATTTCCAAATCCAAACCAATCCAAGATTCGGTGGGAATAGTGCATAAACACTCCACCGAATAGCAACAACATTAAAGCAGCTTCCGCCCAGAAACCTTGATGATTTTCTAATAAGTCAGTCCCAGGAAAACGCAAATTAATTTGTACAGAGCGATTGGGACAAGCTTTTAAACAAGTCATACATAAAACACAATCTCGATTATCCTTCAATTGTGCCGGATGGGAGTAGAGGGGACACCCTTCTGTAGCTTGTCCTTCCATGGGTACAGCATCCGCAAAATTAACTGGGGTAGCATTTGTACTACCTTTGTAACAGGAAAATGTACTACACTGACTGCCACATACTTGCTGAGTTGAACGCAATTCTATCATTGACAGTTTGGCAAACATCCCATTCATACCCCCAATGGGACAAAGATAGCGACACCACAAACGACGTTCATAAATTACGCTACCAATTACCGCCCCACCAGTGATTATTAATAATAACGAGGCTGAAAGATTAGGGGTATGGGGCAAATCCCAGAGTTTTTCCCACAGATAAATGGCGACAAAACCAGCCCAGAGTAACCAAGCACCCCATTTATTTAACCATTTTGTAGGCCAAGGTAACAATTTCCGGGGGTAAATCCACAGGGATATTTTTCGCAGCCATTCCGCAGTAATCATAAACGGACAGACAGCACACCACAGACGACCTGCAATTGGAAATAATAGCAGGTAAAAAGGCCACCACCATGCCCAGAAAAAGTTCAGAGTCACACTGGCATCCCTGGTCTGGGGTCCAAGATAGCCCATAATGGTGACAGGGATAGAAATCGCCATCATCACTATCCAGAAGCGTTCAGGCCACCATTTACTCAGGAGAAATCTGCGTAACCAGGGTATTTGGTTAAGTAAATCAACTCGAAAGGCATTTTTTTTCGATTCCACTGACCATAATACTTGTTCTGGAATCACGGACTCTTCCAGGGGGGTCATGACGACAGCGCGTTTGAGAATGCCTTCAAGTTCTACTAAATTGGCTGGATAGTCGTAACTAATTAAGCGACGGATATCAGCTTGATTGAGTTCTAAAAGAGTTCGTCTACTGTCTCGACAAAATTTATTTAAGAAATAGGTAGCAAAATCCGGGATATCCTGTTTGCGTTGAGGGAGAGAAAACAGCTTGATTTCATGGGCTTTTACATCAGCAAAATTGGTTTTGCTGGGACTGGCGAGGATTAAGCGTACCCAAGAGGAGATGGAAGAATCGGGAGAATTTTCGACTTTGGTTTGTAATTTACCAGTTTTTAGATAATCAATCAGGCGATCGCATTCTTGTTTTCTTAATAATTGGACATTATCAATCAATAATGTACCTCTTTCCAGGAGTTCAATAATACCCGGTTGGTCTACTTTGCCAAATATGCTATCTGTATTAATTAAACCCGTTTCATCGCAGGGTAACTGAGCAAGATCAATTTCTGCAAAGGGGCGATTGTGTAATCCTGAATGTGCATGAATGAACCCAGCAATAAAGGTTTTGCCAGTACCCGGTGATGCTTGCAATATCACAGGTTTTAAATCAGCCGCTGCTTGCTGAACTTGCTGTTGTAGTTTTTGACTGGCTTTACTCTCACCAATGATTGACTCAACTGTTGGTACTGAATGAATATAACTTTGTAGCCCCTGAATTCTGGCTTCTTCTTTAGCTATGCGTTCAGCAAAATTTGTTAAGTCTTGGGCAAGAAAGTTATTTATAGTACCTTGTATCTCTGGATAATTGCGTTGGATTTGGATAAAATCATCCCGTCTGAGAAACCAAATTTCGCTTTTAGAAAGTGCGATCGCACTAGCACGATAGGTAGCATTTGTCTGTTGTTCTACTAATGGTACATAGCCAAAAACATCACCTGCATTGCGATAGGTAATGTGGGTTTTACTTATACGAGATTGACGATAAATCTCTACTGAACCCCATTTCAGTAGATACAAACCCACAGGTTTTAAATCCTGGCGATAAATTTCGGTATCCGCTTCTATTTTTAGAGTTTGCAGAGATTGAGCGATCGCATTAATTGCTTCTTGACTTAATTTTCCCCAAACTCTATGAAAACTTAACCAGTCAGCACATTCTAAAACTGCTTGTTCATCAGATCGAAACTCCCCATTGATAGCGGGTTGTAGAGGTAGTGGTTGCACCTGACTGGTTCTCATTACTACATTCCTAGTTATTGTGTTTTCAGAAAATTACAGTTAAAAAATATCGAATTTTCATTAATATTTTCCTATGATTATCCTTGATGGTTAAAACGAAAACAGTCTAATTCCCCGCGCTAAAAGTGCCGCAAACAAGGGGATGAGGGAAAACCCAACTAATTCCCCCCGAATAAACCAGGAGAGTCGCTGGACTTGCGGCAATTCTAAATTGGGAGGTTTGCTATCCCGTAAGTCCTTAATCCAGGACAAAAAGGAAAAGGTGGGGTAAAGAGACAATACACTCACCAGTATGAATATCCCGATTTTGGTATAAAATACTAAACTGCTGAGATAATAATCAGTTCCCTTACCAAAGTAAATGACTCTCAAAATTCCTGTAACCAGAATTGTAGTAGCCGATAAACCATAAACAGCATCTGCTATAACCACTCTCCAGGCTGCTTCCAGACTGATATCTTTTTTCAGATTTTGACTTTCAACCACCAACGCCCCAAACGCCAGCATGAATCCCAGATAGTGTAAGTACGCTGTAATAGCACTTTCCCACATTGGTTTCTCCAGAATATACGTAGTAAAAAATACCGACTTCGCACCCCAAAAGGAGTTTTACCCAACACTCAGATGTCTTCGACTCTTGAGAATATAGTTTTATTTTATGGGCAATTCACAATGAGGGATAAAATTACCAGAAGTTTACCAATAATCTGACGAGCAATGGGGGCATAACACGGATTATCTCATCTCTAAGTTGAGCGATCGCCTGCTTATTGTGAATGGTGGTGTCGTCCACGTCGTAGATCCAGAATTTCCGGCCGTCCGAGGTGAGCAGTGACATTGGTCTGGTTTTGGCTAGACACAGCAATTTTCATAGGACTCCTGATTTATTGAATTTAAGAGCGTTGATTGACGATTTGGAATTGTTAGAACCCATTTGATATCTATGCCTGAGCTAACCGCTTAAGCATGAGTCGAATAAAACATAGATTGAGCTTGGCAGTCGCATGACTGAGTGTACGCTCAAAGTTTTTGACCAAACTCTTACATCGTTCCATCTAAGCATTGGAGCGTTCTATTACCCAACGAGTGGCGACCGGCACAAACCCGGTTTTACCAAGAGCTGCTTTTTCGGCTCTCGTGGGTTTGGGTGACAGTTGGAATCGGATCTTACTTTTCGCCACTGCTTGTAGTGCCAAAACACTGTTGAATAGGGCGGTAACTCTCTGGGTAAATCAAACCAGTTACACCCCTTCTTGAGTTGATAAAAGATCCCATCTAAGATTTGTCGCCTTGTCCACTTTAGTGGTCTGGTTTGTTTTTTATCGGGCAACAGTGGTTCAATTATTTCCCACTCTTGATCCGTTAAGCTACTGGAGTACGGCATTTATTTTTTATTTTCCCCTTTCTCCCAAGATCCCAAATGGGTTCTATAGGATGTCAAAGATAGGAATTTTACTGCCCTGTTACCAAATAAGGTGAGGTAATTGGTTCAACACGTCCAGCATTCACAAGTGCTTGGTAAACAAAAGCAGCAATTTCCGCTCTAGTTGCGGGGCGATTGGGATTAAGTTGTCGAGCGGTCGGATAGTTAATCACCAATTGTTGTGTAGTTGCCGCCGCTACCGGGGCGATTGCGTAATTAGGAATTTGGGCTGCATCACTATAAAAAGCCAAAACATTCTGATTATTAGCAGTAAAACCCAGACCATTGGCTAAGGAAACCAGTGCCTGGACTCGAGGAATTTGCTGCTGTGGTTGAAATCTACCATCAGGATACCCTGAAAGAAATTCACTCCGATAAGCCGATTGAATCGCACCGTAAGCCCAGAAATTATTGGCTACATCCCTAAAGTTAATACCTGTGCGTTTAACTGGCGGTGTCAAAGCCTTGGTCACAATGGCGGCAAATTGAGCGCGAGTGACAGGATCATTAGGTTTAAAACTGCCATCAGGAAAGCCGGCAATGATATTTTGTGATGCTAGGGCTTCAATGTAAGCTTTTGCCCAGTAGCCTTCCGGTACGTCTCCAAAAGCACTTTGACCAGTGGGAAGGTCAACAGTAGCAGCCACAAAATTGACTTGACCAAAAATCTGGCTCTGATCAATATCGTTACCAACAGCGAGAATGGTATTCGAGGTAGCATTATTCACATCATATCGGATGTTACTGCGAATCAAATTCCCACCGGGATTATCATTAGTACCAAGGTCAGGGAGAGCATTGACAGTTGCCACAATGCCATCCCGCTTATTGTTTTGAATGACATTTTTACGCAGTACAGGTTTAGCTGATTGTGAGATATATAAACCATCTTGGTTTTGGATGATTTGGTTCCCTTCAATTAGGGGTGTGGAAGTACCACCAACAGCTAAACCAAAACCTGTATCTTGAAATAAGTTATTGCGAATTTCACCTTGGGCTTTGCTAGCTATGGAAATGCCGTTACCCTGGTTCTGCACAAATCGGTTATTTTCAACTTGGGGATTACTCGTACCAGTGATAAAAACACCCTCTCTGGCACTGTTAGTAAAAGTATTATTTTGAATGGTGGGATTACTTGATTCCACCCAAACTGCTGTACCGCGCTGATTGGAGTTTGTCACAGTTAAACCTGCAACAGTAGTATTATTGTTAGCTAAAATTGTAATATTTTGTACGGCAAAGGTGCGACTGGCGTAAGAACCACCACCAGTAACTAATATTCCCTGACCTTTACTAGATTCATCACCACGTAGGGTAATTCCTGGGTTTATTAACAGGGGAAATTGTTCGCCAGATTCGGTGCTGTAAGTCCCTGGGGCTAGTTGAATTATTGTGCCTGGTTGGGCTTGTCTCAGAGCAAAAGAAATAGTTTTATAGGGTGCATCTGCGGTAGTAACAACACCAGATGTATCCGTACCGGTTTCTGGATTAACGTAAATTATTGTTGCAGATGTAGGAACTTGCGCTATCAGAGTCGAGGTATTTACTTCTTTTTGGGTAGCATTTGCCTGACTAGTCAGTAAGAGGGAACCCCCAGATACTGCTAACAAAGCCAGTATTCCAACTCGCAAAGGTAAAGTTGATTTGAGGTGACTACTCAAAAAAAGGTGAAAATTTTTGGCTGATAGCTGGGGTTGTGCAGCCATAGGAATAATAAAGTTCCAATATTTCATTTTATGTCTGTGATTAGCTGAATTATAGTTGGTTAAACAGGGTCAAATATAGCAGCTAAAAGCTATTTAATCCATGCCACACTATATTCGATGACTCGCAATCGATCAGCTAAGTTTCGCAATGCAACACATAAATAATTGGGTTCGTCTTCTTAAACTATTTAATTTTAGCCTATGAAATACCAGGTTTCCGTAGCTAACTACAGCTAGATACAGTAACTTTAGAGGAAAATATAGAAGTTGACGGAGAACTGTTTGATACTGCTTACCATCAACTTCGTTGTTTGTAATTAGGTTTACAGGATTTCCTCAATTTTCAGTACGCTAAAGTCTCTAAAGTTTCTCGTAAATATCTTTGTACCTGTTGTTCGAGGTGAAGTCCCTGCAATTGCGTATAGTGTTCTAGTTGCCAGCGTTTAAAACCTGAACTAGTGGCGATCGCGCATTTAAGACTATACCAAATTTCGGGATCAGCAGAAAATTGGCGATCGCTGGCAGATGGAATTTGAGCCATAGTTTCTCATTCCTCAGTTTTAACTTCAAGCGTTATAGCAGTTTTCACCTTCAGCAAATAAGATATTGCTTAGATGAGAAAGTGCATAATTTGTTTCACACCCATCAGGCTCTACTTTAAGGGTTTTTGTGGGTTTATGTTCATCCCTCTCAGGTATTGAAATCATCAAAGTACAATTTGATTAACCTGCACACTTAAAATAGTTCTTGCTGAATTTTTTCTTAAGATAATGGTTTTATAGCAGCAAATTCTGTCTAATTAGTCACTAAAACTCACGCTACACTCACGGTTATTGTAAAAATAGATGAATTACTAAAAAAGCTAGCGTAACGATCAGATTAATCTCATCTGCGCCACAGCTATATAAATCTCCGTATAATTTCTTGCTATGGCGGGGGTGTGCAACTGGCGTTGCTGAACGCTACTGGTATAGCGGGCGTAGCCAGTGCAGAGTGATGAGCTTTGAGGTTGCGAGTTGTCAACTCCTTTCCACTCAAAACTCATCATTTTTACTCATAACCCAGCCATTAATAACCAGCACTATTTCGTCAGCGTTAGTGTACGTCGCTTGGTTACCATTTGGAAGGCTTCAATCATGTCACCTTCAACCCAGTCATGGAATTTATCAATGTTGATTCCGCATTCATAACCGGAGTTGACTTCTCGCGCATCTTCTTTCATCCGTTTCAGGGAATCAAGGACACCTTCGTAGACCACCTTACCGGAACGACGCACGCGCACTTTGCAGTTACGAACCAACTTACCAGACTGCACATAGCAACCAGCAACGGCTCCACGACCGACTGGGAATACGGCACGGACTTCGGTTTGTCCCAGGGGTTCTTCCACCAACTCTGGTTCCAGAAGACCTTCTAAGGCTCCTTGGATGTCTTCCAAAAGTTTGTAAATGATATTGTATTCCCTGACATCTACCCCAGCTTCATCAGCTGCTTGTCTCGCACCACTGGCGTAGGTGGTGTTAAAGCCAATGATTACGGCTCCACTAGCTGCGGCTAGGTCAATATCTGTCTCAGTTATTTCCCCTGCGGTAGCCAATAGCATCCGAATTTGCACTTCGTTTTGGGGGATTTGTCTGAGAGATCCCACAATGGCTTCTACAGAACCTTGAACATCTGCTTTTAGGATCAAGTTCAGTTCTTTCAACTCACCTTCTTGTGCTTGAGCTGAGAGAGTAGTTAGAGTCACACGTCCTTGTAGCAGGCGAGATAAACGTTGTTTGTCCGCGCGGTTTGCTGCCAGAGTTCTGGCTTCTTTTTCATTAGCGAAGACTTCAAAATCGTCACCTGCTCCTGGGACATCACTTAAACCAAGAACCTCTACGGCAAAGGATGGACTAGCAATATCGACTCGTTTGCCTCTGTCATCAACCATCGCCCGTACTTTACCAAAGGCAGAACCGGCTACCAACATATCTCCCACGTGCAAAGTACCATTCTGAATCAGCAGGGTAGCAACTGCTCCTTTTGCTTTATCCAGATGCGCCTCAATCACTGTTCCTTTAGCAGAACGATCTGGGTTAGCAGATAGTTCTCCTACTTCTGCAACTAGCAGAATCATATCTAAAAGGGTATCCAAGTTTTCCCCCTTGATAGCACTCACTGGAACCATAATCGTTTCACCGCCCCATTCTTCAGGGGTGAGACCATACTGAGTGAGTTCTTGTTTAACGCGGTCTGGCTGCGCCCCTTCTTTATCAATTTTGTTAATGGCGACAAGAATGGGTACTTCAGCAGCTTGAGCATGGCTAATAGCTTCTATAGTTTGAGGACGAACGCCATCATCAGCAGCCACTACTAGAATGGCAATATCTGTGACTCGCGCTCCCCGCGCCCGCATCGCTGTGAATGCTTCGTGTCCGGGAGTATCTAAGAAAACTATTTGATGCGGTTGTCCTTCATGTTCCACATCCACATGGTATGCACCAATGTGCTGAGTAATACCACCAGCTTCGCCAGAAGCTACTTTGGTCTTACGAATTGAGTCGAGCAGAGTTGTCTTACCGTGGTCTACGTGACCCATAATCGTTACTACTGGTGGACGGCGCTGGAGTAGTTCCATATCAGCCACATCCAACATTTCTGTGACTTTGCGCGCTTCTGCTTCTCGTTCGGCGGTTTCGACTTCTATTTCTAGCTCTTTACCTACCAAAGTAATAGTTGGGACATCCAAATTCTGGGTGATACTCACCGCCATACCTTTGAGGAACAGGATTTTTACAATCTCTGTATCAGCAACAGCGAAAACGTCAGCCAGTTCTTGAACTGTCATCGGCCCTGTAATCACTACTATTTCAGGACGATCACGCTTAGTTTCCACTTCTTGGCGACGGTTATTGTCCCGGCGAGAAAAAGATCTTTTTCCTCTAGTATTTGGGGCGCTAATAACTGCTGGTGCGGGTGACTGTGTTGGTCGAGCAGCTTTTGGTTTGGGAGGACGGGCGATGGAAAGACTTACCTGGACAGTAGCTGGGGAGTTTTGATCATCATCATCCAGTAAATCTTCTTCAAAGTCATCATCAACGACTGGTTTGACCCGTTTGCCTTTAACTCCGACTTTACCGGCTTTTTCCTTGATTTCGTCAATAATCTCTTCTTCTTGCCACCTTTTACCACCTTTGGCTAGACGTGGTGGAGTGGGACGTTTTAAATCAAGTAATTCTGGTCCGGGTCCGTCTGTATCATTGCTGAGATCGACTTTTCCTTGTCCACCTGACATTGATTTAGGTGGAGTAGCGACTGGTGAGGCTACAGGTTCCGATGGACGTACTGGGCGACTGGGTCTTGGTCCATCTACCGCAGGTCGATTTCCTCTGGAGTCTGATCTGACTGGTGATTGGGTGGAACGAGTCGGTTTCGGTACTGGAGCCTGTGGGCTATCGCTGTCGTTCGCCTTAGCTACCTTTGGCTTGACTTGATCTCGTTTGAGTAATGGTTTCTCTGATGGAGTTAGCTGGTCAGATGCGATATGAGCGTTTGCTGCTGCCGGTCTAGATGGTGGGGCTACCAAATTGGGTTTTTGGGGTTTGTCCGCTTTGGGTCTGGGCGAAACCCCACTTCGGCTGCGCTCTGTGCCAGCTTGTTCGGGTTTTCCTGCTACTTTTGTTGCCTGTGCCTCTTTATTAGAAACTTGATCTGCTTGTGTGCTTGTAGCTTCTGGTGAGGTCTCAGATTGATTCCGGGGTACGGGTCGAATTGGTGCCGTCGGCTTCATGGGTGAGACTTGTGTATCGATTGGCTCTGATGGTGAAGAAGAATTAACTTCGGAGGAAGCAAGCTGGCTATCATTTGTAGCTGCTGCTTCTGGGGCGTTGGAGGTGGTATTTCTCAATATTTTGGGTTTGCGAATTTCCAAAATTTGCTGTTTGTGAGGTGGGGTAGGTCGATTGCGATCGCCAGTTTGCGATGAATTGAGTTTATGGCTGGATGTACCTTCTTCTTTTTTATTCATCGCATTCGTAGCTGTCAGTTTTTCGGCAGCCGTTCGTATACGTTCTGCTTCAGATTCTGAAATAGTACTGCTATGACTTTTGACCGCAATGTTGAGCTGGTCGCAGATTGCTAATAGCTCTTTATTATCCAAATTCAATTCCTTTGATAATTCGTAGATTCTAACTTTGCCGTTGGTCATCCACTCTTCCCCTTTAATTTACAGTTTTTTAGCGGATGGTTGCCTGGTTTTCGACATCTCCATCCTTTGATTACTGTTTTTAGGTTGCCCTTGGTGATTTTGCCGGTGCCTCCAGTCAGGAAAGAGAGATGTTTTGGTTTAACTCTGACATTGCCACCAAGGATGATGGTTGATGCCAAGCTGCGCTTGAGCGCTACCAGGTTGCCATTTTTTAGTTGTTTGTTTTGCTGATTCTGAGTCTTCCACAACACAATCGAGTAAAACTTGTTTGGGAGTATTGCTATGCCACTCTTCTTGTGAAACAGCCGCAGCCTAATACACCCATTTACTATTGTGGCATTCACCCCATCAATTGCAGAGTCGGCTTGATGCACAAAGACTCTGGGGATTACCGCCCGAAGGTTTTTCCACCTAATTTTGATTTTGGGTATGGCTTTGGGCTAGACGCTGCCACAATTCTTCATACAGTGTTTCTGGCACTGATGCATGTAGCGATCGCCCTAGTCGATTTTTTTTCTGAGCCGCTTGTAAGCAACTCATTTGTGGGCAAATATAAGCAGAACGCCCCATGCCCTGATCTAATTGTACCTTTCCCGATGGAAAGACGCGGACAATTCGCCAAAAGTCTTCTTTCAAGCCTACTTTGCGGCAACTAATACAACGCCGATAATTTGGTTTCATTGGTCTTTCTTGACTACAGGTAAGCAATCTGAGCATGAAAATAAAATTAGCTTTACCAATCTTTACTTACATTGCAATAATTGATTCCTGGTAATCAATAAGACTAGTGATGTTGTCAATAGTAGCAGAACTCCATAACACTAATAAATTAATCTTGATCACTCGTCTCAAAAATTTCTTCTTCCTCTTCTAGTCCTAGTTGATTTTGATCATCTAGCTCCTCTTGTTCCAGTTCATCTTCTTCTGGTTGATATTTAGCTCGTGCGGCTGCGAACTTGGTGTCTTCTCCTGCATAATCATACTTAGCCTGATCTTTAATGTCGATTTTCCAACCAGTTAAACGGGCTGCCAACCGGACATTTTGTCCTTCTTTACCAATAGCTAAACTCAGTTGATCTTCAGCCACTAGTACGTGAGTTTGTCGGCTTTCTGGGTCCATGAGACGGACTTCATCGACCCTTGCTGGACTCAAGGCGTTAGCAATATATGTGGATGGGTCTGGAGACCAACGAATCACATCTATTTTTTCGCCACGCAATTCATTAACGACAACTTGAATGCGTGATCCTCTGGCTCCAATACAAGCACCTACTGGGTCTACATCACGATCCAGAGTATCTACAGCAATTTTAGTCCGTGGCCCTACATAACGGGAAGGGGGATTAGCTTCTCGTGCTACAGCGACAATTCTTACCACCTCATCTTCAATTTCCGGGACTTCGTTAGCAAACAGATAAACTACTAACCCAGCATCAGCACGAGATACGAGCAACTGAGGACCTCGTTGTTGCCCTTGGGAAACCTTTTTCAGATATACCTTAAAGGTGGCATTGGCTCGATAATTATCATTGGGTAATTGTTCCCGCTTTGGTAATTCAGCTTCTACTTCTGGCTGACCAAAGCTGCTGGCTACTGCTAGAATCACCGATTGTCTCTCAAACCGCAAAACTCTGGCTTGCAGAACAGTTCCTTCCAAGTCTTGGAACTCTTCTTGCACCATTTGGCGTTGTTGATCCCGCAGTTTCTGTGCTAGCACTTGCTTTGTTTGCATTGCTGCCATCCGACCAAATTCGCCTTGATCTGGGGTGACATCCAGGACTACAGAATCTCCCAATTGGGCTTCGGGAGCAACTTGTTGTACTTCCTCTAAGGAAATTTGATGGTCGGAATTATCAACTCCTTCCACAATACTTTTAGTGGAAAGAACACGAAATCCTTCTCCTTCGATATCAAGTTCTACTTCAAAATTATCAAAATACTCTTCGTCAAACTGTCTTTTTTCTAAGTTTTGGGCGCGGCGATAACGTTCATACCCTTTCAGTAATGCTTCTCTAATAGCTGATTGAACTGCAAGACGAGGCAAATTACGCTCACGACTAATACTTTCAATTAATTCTTTTAATCCTGGTAAACTAACCATTGACATAAGCAATCTCCTTTAAAATCAGATTCTAAAAAATAAGAAAGACCCGATTCATCCCATCTGTACAAAGAGGGGAGAAAGTGGGAAATTACGCATTAAAGGTTGGGGATTAGAGAAAAGTTTGACTCTACTCCCTAGCCTTTAGCTTCTAGTCTCTAGTCTCTAGCCCCTAGTGCTGAGTTCCTGATCTATCCAGGCTCATCTAGCTGCACCTTTGTAACTAGGGTGCGGGGAATTTCAATGACGCGACCTTTTTGGTTTAAGTAAACAGTGGTTTCATCCCGACGAATCAAGTTACCAATCCATTCTTGGTGTCCGTGGTATGGTTCGGAAGCGGAGATGATCACAGGAAATCCTTTGAAGGAAATAAACTCTCTGTCTGTAATTAATTGTCGTGAAATTCCAGGACTGGATACTTCCAAGACGTAAGCATCTGGAAGGATTTCCGCCGCATCTAAGGAAGCTTCTAAAGCACGACTCATCCGCTCACAATCATTTAAACCTGTGTCTTCCTGGGGATTGCGGATGTCTACCCGTAATACTGGTGGACGCTGGTTGGTGTGAAAAACTATGGCAACGACTTCTAAGCCCAGTTCTGTTGCTACTGGTGTCGCTAAATCGATAATTTGTGGAACTAAAGGATGAGTCATGCGAAATTTCAATAAAAAAAGTGGGCATAGACCCACTTCCTGCGATAGGGATATCTTCCAAGAAGTCTTTTGACACTCTCAGGTTAGAAAACTCTGAGATTTTTTAAGACTGACTTAAAAGGCATTGTCAAGGTGCCTCTACACGCTTAGAATATCTACCACTAGGATAGGTATTGTAATTGCGTTTAGTTGTGACGAATCAATAATGCTCCGTCTCTATTCCGAGTTTAGCGCATTTCTTTAATAGTCAATAGTCATTAGTCAATGGCTGATCTCCCTGGTCTTTAATAATTTTTCTGCTTGGGTGGGAGAACAGTACCGTTATCTGCTGGTGTCTGAATTGATGGTTGATTTCTTAACTGTCTTGTTTGCTCCATAATTTGGTCTATGTCTTCTTGAGATAGGCGCTGGACATAGTTGAGCTTGACTTCTTCGAGGAAGTCAGACATTAAGCTTTGAATTTCAGCAAGTAGGTGTTTTTGCTGTACTTCTTCTCCCAAGGCTTTTGTAAAGCTTTCCGCTAGCTGAGTAGAAAGTTTTGCTCCCACGGGATCTTCTATGGCCGCAGTGAGGGCGCTGTAAAGGTTGGTGGTGATTTGAGTTGCTAGTTGTTCGCTGAGTTGATTTTGCATATTTCCTATCCCCGGAATGTTGTGGAGGTTGCGGTAGATGGGAACTTGATTGATGCTTGTGCCGATATTGTGGCGTAAAATGGCAATGATTTCTGGTTGAATTTTGGGCAGGATTTGATAGACTACTGTTTGAATAACGATTCCGGCGATCGCCTCTACTTCGTTGGTATTATTAATGTCTATGTAGGGTCGCAGATTTTCTTTTTGTGTTAGCCAGCTGGTAACATCACCGCGTTTAATTGAACCCTGAATCTGGTTAATGACTCTGATTACAACTATTTCTGTGAGTTCTTCGGCAAAATTAGCCAAGATTGATTGATTTATTTGCTGTCGTAATGGTTGTAAATTCAATAAATGCCCTTGGTCAAGGCGAATCATCACGGGTAGGATACGTAACCACCGCATAAAAGGTAACAGGAAAAATAGGTCGTACCACCGCCACAATACGGCATTCACCCAGGTAAAACTAGGATGACGACGGCGCAAATAAAAGGAACGTGCTAGTAACTCTGCGCCAAATAGCAATACAAAGGGTAAGTCAATTAGCCAAAAATTGTTCACTAGTTCGCCATTTTCGCCGATGCGACGGAAGTAGTTACTGGCTATTAAAGGGCGAATTTGTCGGTTAAAGAACTCTATTTCTTGGTTCCAGCCCTGTTGTAATAAATATTCGTTACTCCAAAATTGCGAAAATGACTGTTTTGCAGATTCTTCACCAATGCGATCGCGCATCCGATTTTTGGCTTTTTCAAAGTTACCACTTTTATCGGCTGCCGCAAATGGATTACTATCAATCATGTCGCCGCTCAGACGGCCAATTTCTTCTAACTTAGTTTTTGCTTCTGGTGAATTTAACCCAGTTTGACTCACTTGTTCTTGGAGTGCATTAACTGTGTTCAAATACTGACTGGTTTCTCTATGGTTTTCAATTCCTTTCACGGGATCATAAATTTTGGTAACTTCGGGGAGGTTCCGCAAATAGAAATCTCGCCAAGGTACATAACTCAAATCAAACAATACTAAGGATAAATTCACTGTGGCAATAAGTGCCATTAACCTTTCAAATATCAGGTTTCGCCGTTGTGGTGATTTTCTTTTAGCCATTGTTTCTGTATTCTTATACATAAAAATCTATGTATTATGGTTGCATATTAATTCAGCCTATGATCATGAGTAAATTAATATCCTCCTAGAAGATGATGGCAAATATATTTGTTCAGATATTCGGTTATATGCCATTAGCTAAATTTACATAAATCAATAATTATTTATAATATTCAACATAATTTTTTAACGAGCGTAACATTTGTCTGTAAATTTCTATATACTTCTGAAGAGTCTTAATTTACACGAGAGGAGTTTGAAAATATGTGGTGTGGACTTGGAAAATCTAGCATAGCGATCGCTTGCGTAGTAACTGCTAGTTTGGTAGTTGCAGATACAACTCTTGCGGCTCGTCAACGTAATTATACTCCTGCTGAGTTTCGGGCTGTGTTGCGAGGATTAGGCTATGAGGTGAAAGTGACAAACACGCCTCTCACAGATGACGAAACCAGAAAAGCAATTCGTGAATTTCAAAAGGGTTACAAACTGACTGTTGATGGTGTAGCAGGGCCAGCAACTCAAGATTTTGCCGCTAATATAGTGAAAATTTTGCAAGCAAATCTGAATGTAGTTATTAAGCCTGATACTCTTTTACCACGTGATCAGTTTTATGTAATTCAGACAGAAGCGGCTGTAACCGAAGCTCAGATGAAATTTGGAATGGAAGCAACCGGTATTGCTAATTTACGATTTCGTCAGAGGTTGAATGAAGAAGCGAAGAAAACTATAAGTCAGCCCACACCAAAGCCAAAACCGGAAGCTACACCAAAACCAACACCAAAGCCTGAAGCTACGCCAAAACCAACACCAAAACCGGAAGCTACACCAAAACCAACACCAAAGCCTGAAGCTACACCAAAACCAACACCAAAGCCTGAAGCTACGCCAAAACCAACACCAAAGCCTGAAGCTACGCCAAAACCAACACCAAAACCGGAAGCTACACCAACACCGGAAGCTACGCCAACACCTGAAATGCCGAAACCGGAAACTACACCAAAGCCTGAAACTACACCAAAGCCTGAAACTACACCAACACCGGAAGCTACACCAACACCAGAAGCTACGCCAACACCGGAAGCTACACCAACACCGGAAACGCCAAAAGAATAATGCTAGTCAGTTGGGTGGACGAGAGGAAGCCCAACATTTCTCAAATATTTGAGTGCGATGATCGCCAAATTTTGATATTTCCGCTACTGTCTCCAGCAGCCAGCCAATTTCCATCGGGGCTAAAGGCGAGGGAATAAACATGATCAAAATGACTGAGTGTGTAAATTTCTTTCCCTGTTGTCATAGACCACAATTTGATAGTTTTATCATCACTACCACTAGCTATAAACTGCCCATCTTCACTGAAAGCTAACGACGTAAACCAATAATTACAATCATCATCAATGAGGTTACGAATTTCTTGCCCTGTATTCAGACACCAAAGTTTGATTATGCCGTCCCAACTACCACTAGCGAGAAATTGCCCATCTCTACTGAAGGCTACAGAACCAACCACGTAGGAATGACCAGAGAAAGTGTACATTTCTTTCCCTGTGATCACATTCCACAATTTGATAGTGTTGTCCTCACTACCACTAGCGACAAACTGCCCATCTCTACTAAAGGCTAGTGAAATAACTGAATCAGAATGACCAGAGAGAGTGTAAATTTCTTCCCCGGTTGTCACAGACCACAATTTAATAGTGTTGTCACTACTACCACTAGCGAGAAATTGCCCATCTCTACTGAAGGCTACGCAATTAACAGAGGAAGAATGACCACAGAGAGTGTAAATTTCTTTGCCAGTGGTCACAGACCACAATTTGATAGTGTTGTCGTCACTACCACTAGCGAGAATTTGCCCATTATTACTGAAGGCTACGGAATAAACAAAGCCATCATGACCACTGAGCCTACAAATTTCTTTACCTGTATTAACAGACCACAGTTTGATATTGAAGTTCCAACTACCACTAGCTAAAATTTTCTCATCATGACTGAAGGCTACAGAACTAACCCAGGAGGAATCACCAGAGAGGGTGTAAACTTCTTTGCCTGTTTCCACTGATAAAAGTTTGATTGTGCCGTAGAAACTACTAGCATTAACGAGAAACTGCCCATCTCTACTGAAGGCTACAAGCGAGCCATAATCACCAGAGAGGGTACGAATTTCTTTCCCGGTGGTAACAGACCACAATTTGATAGTGTTCTCACTACAACTAGCGAGAAACTGCCCATCATGGCTGAAGGCTACGGAATTAACCGAGTGGGAATGACCAGAGAAAGTGCGAATTTCTTTGCCGATGGTGACATTCCACAATTTGATAGTTTTGTCATTACTACCACTAGCAAGAATTTGCCCATCTGAGCTGAAAGCTACGGAAGTAACCCCCCAGGAATGACCAAAAAGAGTGTAAATTTCTGTGCCTGTTGCCACATTCCACAATTTGATATTGAGAGTGTTGCCCCCACTAGCACTAGCGAGAAACTGCCCATTGGGGCTGAAGGCTACGGAATCAACCCCGTCGAAATGACCTGAGAGTGTATAAATTTCTTTGCCTGTGGCCACATTCCACAATTTGATAGTCTCGTCCTCACTACCACTAGCAAGAAACGCCACATCACTACTGAAGTCTACTGAATAAACTGAGTCGGAATGACCAGAGAGAGTAGAAATTTCTTTGCCTGTTGCTACATCCCATAATTTGATAGTTTTGTCATCACTACCACTAGCGAGAAACTGACCATCACTACTGAAGGCTACGGAACGAATATACGAGGAATGACCAGTCAAGGTGCGGATAAGTTTACCTGTAGTTGCCGACAACAAGTGAATAGCAATACCAGCTACACTTGCGAGCATATCTTCCTTGGGGTTAAAGGCTATTATTCCATCAATACCTAGAATATCGTGAACACATTCCCAAGATGGGGGTGTATGGGGATGAGATATGACTGGTTGTGATTTTATCCCTGCGCCCAATAAATCCAAAAACTCTGCCACTGACTGGGGACGAAACTTGTAATTTAGCGCCATCCCTTTCATAATTGCTTCATTCACCCTGTCACTGACATTGGGATTGAAATCTTTTGGTGGTTGTAGGGTAAAATTTTGCAATCTGGCTGGTGCTGGCATAGGCAATTCTGCTGTCAGCAAAGTATACAAGGTAGCAGCTAAGGCGTAAATATCAATATATTCTCCCCGTTCTTCTACTGGTAAATACTGCTCTGGTGGTGCATAACCAGGGGTAAAATTTTGTGTATGTTGTTGGACTCCACCGGGAAGAAATTGTCTGGCAATGCCAAAATCAATCAG
The DNA here is from genome assembly GCF_034931085.1 of Nodularia harveyana UHCC-0300. Classification (NCBI taxonomy): domain Bacteria; kingdom Bacillati; phylum Cyanobacteriota; class Cyanophyceae; order Nostocales; family Nodulariaceae; genus Nodularia; species Nodularia harveyana. Next base: position 19,285 of record NZ_JAYGHG010000024.1, read on the forward strand.
CACAGCTTCTCGCTTACCTGCACGTATCATGATGTTATTTGGCTTTAAATCCCGATGTAACAAGCCTTTTTCATGAACCAGTGTCAAAGCATCGCCAATTTGCTGAATATATTGCAGTGCTTCCTCTTCTGGTAATGCTCCTGCTTCAGTGATTTTCTCTCCTAAATCCTCACCTGGGATGTATTCCATTACCATACATGGCAAGTTATCCTCATCAAAGACATTTTCTACTTGCACAATATGAGGATGGTGACACAAAGCTAGTCGCAAAGCTTCATCCCGAAAGTCTTGGCGTAATTTATCTTGCTTGGTTCTCCAGGCGGGATGATTGAGTATTTGTTCTCTAAGAGTTTTGATAACTCGTAATTCACTACGTCGATTTTGAGCCAGGTATGTAATACCAACTCCACCTTCACCCAGCTTTTTCTGGATTATGTAGCGCCCACCAAATAATTGCTGTCCTGGATTCCACACCATTGGTAAAGTCGGTAGATTTATTGATATTTATTGTGACACAGTTAAAATCTGGTTTTTTGGTGGAAAGGTTTGAGGTGCTGCTGATTTGGACTACGGAAGCTGTCATACGGGAAAAGTCTGATTTTCAGAGAACAGCGTTAGGTGATAAATTCATGGATGATGGTGGGTTACGCTATTCTGACCCACCCTAAAATTTTTGAGAATTTATTTTTTGTTGTTCCCTTATTCTTCGTCTGCTTCCTCTTCTTCGTCATCCAGTTCTAAGTCACTGGCTTCTAAAGTTTGATGGGGAATGGCGGCGATAATTGCATCTATTACTTTGGAGACTGGTAATATCTCGATGCCATAATCAGGGTATTTTTGACCTTTGGGAACGATCGCCCGTTGAAATCCCAGTTTGGCAGCTTCTTTTAATCGTAGTTCCATTTGGGACACTGAGCGAACTTGTCCACCTAAGCCGACTTCACCAATTAATACTGTACCAGGATCAACTATGCGATCGCGGAAACTGGCGACAATGGCGATCGCAATTCCTAAATCTACTGCTGGTTCGGCGACACTCAACCCCCCAGCCGAAGCGACATAAGAATCTAGTTTTGACATGGGAATCCCCACCCGTTTTTCTAACACAGCCAAAATCTGCACCAGACGGTTATAGTCTATTCCCGTACCCGCACGCCGGGGAGAAGGATAACTGGTAGGACTAACTAAAGCTTGTAATTCTACCACAATGGGGCGAGTTCCCTCACAAGCCACGACAATGGCTGTCCCTGGTGCAGGATCATCACGATTTCCTAAAAATAGTTCTGAAGGGTTGGAGACTTCTTTGAGTCCGTGTTGCACCATTTCAAAGATGCCAATTTCATGGGTGGCTCCAAAACGGTTTTTTACTGTTCTTAATAATCTATGGGAGGCAAAGCGATCGCCTTCAAAATACAATACCGTATCCACTAAGTGTTCTAAAACTTTCGGCCCGGCGATCGCACCTTCTTTGGTCACGTGTCCCACAATTAACATGGTAATATCTTCATGCTTTGCCACCTTCATCAATGCAGAAGTACATTCCCTGACCTGGGCTACAGAGCCTGGTGCAGAAGTCAGTGCCGGGAAAAATACCGTTTGAATACTATCAATAACTGCTAAATTAGGTCTGAGAGAATCAATCTCTCGTAAAATCTCTTCTAAATCCGTCTCTGGCAATACATATAAATCCGCATTTTTACCTTCTTCGATTTCTTCTGAAGTCAGAATTTTTACTTCTGCATTTTCAGGCTGATCATCCTCATTACCAGGTAAATCAGGAATTTTTGAGACTCCCAATCGAGAAGCCCGTAATTTTACCTGTTGTCCTGATTCTTCCCCAGTTACATAGAGAATACGGTATCTCTGCGCCAGTGAATTTGATACTTGTAATAGTAAAGTAGATTTACCAATTCCCGGATCACCACCAATCAGAACCATCGAACCGGGAACAATTCCCCCCCCAAGCACCCGATCTAGTTCCCCATAACCTGATTCCCAGCGAGCAATTTGGCGATCGGTAATTTGGTCAAACGTCAGGGAAGCTCTGGCTTTAGCTGGTTTAGTAGCAGGTTTGCCGTTACTCTGATTTGCTTGCCAATTGCTAATTCCTCCCCTAGAAGGTATATCTAGTGACGATTGGATGGAAATCTGCTCTTCTAAGGAATTGAAAGTACCGCAGGCTGGACATTTGCCAAACCATTGAGAAGATTCTGCTCCACATTCGTTACAAACGAAAGAAGTTTTGGGCTTTGCCATTCTTAAAAATTATTGAATAATCTTAATATTTACTTAATTTTTCCGCCAAAGTTAGAATCCAACAATAGTAAAAGATAGAGCTTTTTCTCAATTAATTGATGGAATGATATCTTAATATTATGGTATTAAAAATTAATCATGAGAAAATCTAGTTAGGGAGCGCTGAGAAACTTGGAAAGCCATAAAGAAAAAATCCTGGTGGTAGACGACGAAGCCAGCATTCGCCGGATTTTGGAAACGCGCCTTTCCATGATTGGCTACGATGTCGTAACGGCTGGTGATGGAGAAGAAGCTCTCGAAACTTTTCGGAAATCTGAACCTGACTTAGTAGTGTTAGATGTGATGATGCCAAAGCTTGATGGCTATGGTGTGTGCCAAGAATTGCGTAAGGAATCAGATGTTCCAATTATCATGCTAACAGCCTTGGGGGACGTTGCCGATCGCATCACCGGTCTAGAATTGGGTGCTGATGACTATGTAGTTAAACCATTTTCCCCTAAAGAATTAGAAGCACGGATTCGCTCAGTATTACGACGAGTAGACAAAACTGGAGCTTCTGGTATTCCTAGCTCTGGGGTAATTCACGTTGGAAACATCAAAATAGATACCAATAAACGCCAAGTCTATAAAGGCGATGAACGCATTCGCTTAACAGGAATGGAGTTTAGCCTCCTAGAGTTACTCGTTAGCCGTTCAGGAGAAGCCTTTTCCCGTTCCGAAATTTTACAGGAAGTATGGGGTTATACACCAGAACGCCATGTAGATACTCGTGTGGTAGACGTGCATATTTCCCGTTTGCGCGCCAAGTTAGAAGATGATCCTAGTAACCCAGAATTAATCCTTACAGCTAGAGGTACTGGTTATTTGTTTCAGCGAATTATAGAACCTGGGGAAGAGTAGAAGAGGCAGGGGAGCAGGGAGCAGGGGGAGAAGATGGTAACTTCCCAATGACTAATAACTAATGACTAAATCTGATCCCAATCGAATTTTACGGCGTTTACCCTTAGCTGTGGGTGGATTAGGCGCTGTACTTTTGCTGATTAACCGTTTGCTGACTCCAGAATTAACGGAGTCACAAGCGCGTGGGGACGCAGTGGGTGTAATTTTGAGTGCAGTGTTGATTTTAACAGGTTTAATTTGGCAGCAAGTACAACCGCGATCGCCTGAGACTGTGGAACTAATTGGGGAAGAAGGTTTTGTACTGGCCGCAGATATACCAGAAGCTGTAAAAACAGAATTAGCTTGGGCATCCCATTTATTATTGACTAATACCGTCACGCGATCGCTCATCGTTTACTATCAAGGCAAAATCTTGTTGCGTCGCGGTATTCTCGCTGCTAAAGCCGAAGTCATACCAGGGCCAATCTTAAAACGAGTCTTGGAAACACAAAAGCCAATTTATCTAGTTGCTCTGTATGTATACCCAGGAAGAATAGAATTTGATTATTTACCAGAAAATACCCAAGGTGTAATTTGTCAACCAATCGGTAATCAGGGTGTCTTGATTTTAGGAGCGAATGCACCCCGCAGTTACACCAAACAAGATGAACAATGGATTGCTGGAATTGCTGATAAGTTAGCAGTGACTCTCGATTCTTCTTTACTACCTGATGAGGAAAGTTAAAAGTTTATGCAAGTTATTTATTGGCTACTAATTCTGATCATGCTTGTGGGTATCATTGGTGCAGTAGTTCCCGGTATTCCTGGTAGCGGTTTAATTTTAACCTCAATTATTATTTGGGGGATTCTGGGTGGTTCCTTCGCAGCAATCAAAATACCACTAATTGTCACAGTTTTAGTTTTAGTCCTCAGCATTGGTGTTGATTTTTTAGCCAGTTACTTAGGTGCAAAAAAAGCAGGTGCTAGTAAGTGGGGACAAATCGGTGCAATTGTGGGTTTAATAGTGGGATTTTTTGGTTTACTACCAACGCTACCTTTTGGAGGTCCCCTGTTGGGTATTTTATTAGGACCTCTACTAGGTGCAATTATTGGTGAATTTATCTACCGCCGTCAATTATGGTTAGCAGTTAAAGCTGGTATAGGTATTATAGTCGGTTCGCTGATTGGAAATTTGATTCAAGGCGTATTGGCGATCGCCGCAGTAGTCGTTTTTGTAGTTACAACTTGGCCTCAAGTGTATGGGGGTTAGTAGTTATTTATATTTTACTGGTTTTTAAAGCTAATTAGCTGAAATGCCAGTATAACAAGCTTTTAAACTCCTGCTTTGTAAATAGACTCTGCCGACTAGAACAGACGTTTGCTTTAAGTAAGGCTAAAATTCTAGCCGAAAACCCTGATTATTTCCTTGAATACAAAACTGTTCGATTTACGGAATGTCTATTCTATTTCAACAAATCTATTTAAGTAATTTATACCAAAAATGAAGGTTCGGTAAAGTTGGCTACATAAGTATTGCTACTTTGAAACATTTATGTAATTATCCTATAAGGAAGCAATAAATACATACTCGACTCAAATACTAATCTATTTAGTATATAAAAAATAAGTAGTAGCAGTCGATATATGTAAGTGCATCATGCCACTAAAAATTACACCCACTGTTTTCTACTTTTTGATAGGAGTCTAAAATGATGACATCTAAATCCAACTTCTTTAAATCTGCTCTTGCTGCATTAGCTACCGTACCCGTAGCTGCTACAATCTTCACTCCTGCTGGTTCTGCTGAAGCATTTACTGGTGGTTTTACTTTTGACGGAGCTGGTACTAACTCCGCTATTAGCGCCCTGGGCGCAACCTTTATTCCTGACCCAGGAACTATTTCAATATCGAATGCCGAAGGAGATTTCTTTGCAGATACGACAGGAAGTATTTTCAGCTTCCTTGTTGGCCCTACTAATACTCCAATAATAGACGTTGGAGCGCTCGATGGAACGAAAGTATTGACTTTAATTAATGTGGAAGCACCCAGTATCCAAGGTCTTGCTCCCAATCTATCAGATATCAGGTATGATTTCACTGGAACTTTTGAAGATGGCAGTAACGCAAACGGATTCGTTAATTTCTCCACTTTGTTGGGCGCGTCTGCTGCACAGACAGCATTTGGTCTGGGTCAAACCATTAATGCAAGTTTTTCAGGTGCGACAGTAGCAGTAAATAATGTAACTGTTCCTGAGCCAGCTACACTATTGGGCTTAGGCATAGTAGCCGCAGGTATGGCTGTATCTCGTCGCCGCAAAACCATTCCTCAATAAACCGGTAACCGGTCGATAAAAAAATTACTACCAACTTTACCTTTCGGCAGCCCCTTGTTAGGAATTTTATTAAGACCACTGCTAGGAGGCATAATTGGTGAGTTTATTTACTCGCCAATTATAGTTAGCAGTTAAGGCTTGTATAGGTATTATTATAGTCGGTTAGCTGATTGGAAACTTGATTCAGGGCGTGTTGGCGATCGCCGCAGTAGTCGTTTTTGTCGTTACAACTTGGCCTCAAGTTTATGGCGCTTAATTTATCAGTGAAGCACCTGCAATAAAAAACCCTTATAATTGTCAAGCATCATAAGGGTTAACGAAAAATATTAATTTAATATTAATGTGACACACTACCAGCTTTTGCTTTTGTTATGAGCAGCTACACTGCACAAAGCTGAACTCAGCCGTACTGACAGTCAACATTAGCTGCCATCATCCCTAATTTTTGGGAATTCTGGTATTAAGCACTTACCTGATTTTTCTTCTTTTTAGCCAAGCTGCTGCTAAAAAATGCGCCCAATCCTAAAGCTGCAAGTCCAAGAGTAGTAGTAGGTTCAGGAACTTGAGTAGCTGTCAAAGTCGCAGAAAAGCTACCATTAATGATATTGTTAGCGGTCAGAACACCAGCACCTATAGTTGTACCGCTACCGTCAAAAAAGCTACCACTAAATGCGGTAGTTACGGTGGTTAGAAGACCTGAGCTGGGGGTAAGGGATGTAGCTCTTACAGCGGTGAAAGGATTATCAATGTCAAATGTCCAACCATTAGCAAAAGTGATGAAGGGATTGCTTGCTGAACCAGTGTATTCACCAGCAGCAACACGGTTTAAGTCTAGATTGCTTAATGTTACTTGTCCTGCCGTCAATTCTGGCAGACTAGTAAAGCTACCTTGCGCTCCTTCTAGAATTAACGCTTCACTAAATGAAACTGTCTCTGTCAGAGGATCTAAGGCAGGACTGTTGAATATAGTAGCATTCCCAGCTAAGTTAACTTCACCAACGATGAAGGCTTGAGCAGATGAAATTCCGACAGTGCTGAAGGCTAAGGTGCTAGCAGCAAAAGCTACTCCAATACCGATTTTGTTGAGTGTTTTCATGTTTTTGTCTATACTAAAAGTTTACAGCTGTGTGTGATACAAAATTTTAGGGTAAAAATACACCTTGTTTACTTGCACCTTGTGCCAGTTTTTGATGAGGCTAGGCTGGTAACCATAACCTACCTAATGAGGCACATTTAAGCGAAGAGACTCTGTAAGTTTAGAGAAAACACCTATAGGATGCCTTCTAGAAACACAGTTGATTTAGTTAATCATAGGCTCTAGCCTTATGGCTACTAAATTTAAGTAAATACTACATTAATAAATAGTAAGAACTCAACTCTAAGTTTTCTGGTGGGCAAGGTCTTATGCTTTACATAGTGGTATTATTACACGCAATTTCTGATTTATCTTAAAAAAGCAGTAAAGATAACACTAAGTTTGTGTAAAATTTTTTTCAGTATTTTTTCTACCATACCTATAATACACGTTTTTAAAGACACAAAAACCCAATCATCAAATATTGATTGGGCTGTTATGTATAATTGATGTTTAATTAGCTCTGACAATATACAGCAATATTTCTGGTAATCAGTGATAATTAGGTTCAAACATAAAATTACCGTATACAGGATATTGGCTGTAACTAAAAATACTTAGGCTTGCTGCAAGTATCTTTTAGCCTCATTTGCTACAGCTTCTACTGAATCATCAGCGAGAGTTTCTAAAATCGCTTCCGCATTTGCACCACCCAAATGAGTCAAGGCTTGTACAACTCTATAGCGGATTTGCCAATCGGAGTTGCTAGCAAAGGGAGCTAAAAGGGGGATGGCTTGAATATCTCCCAATTCACCAAAAGAACTAATGGCAGCTGTTTGGACTAATTCATTTTCCGATGAGAGTGCTTGTTTGAGTAATTCAAACCCTCGAGGATCACCTAACTCACCTAATGTCGCAATAATGCTGAATTGTACGAGCCACTCTGGAGTTGTGTTGTAGAGTTGTTGTAAATCCTCAAAAGCATCATGTAGCTTTAATGCACCCAAACAATCTGCTGCTGCTGCTTGGACATCAGGTTCTGGATCTTTAAGCAGATTACGCAATATATCCAAAGATAACGGTAAATTCTGCTGTCCTAGAGTATCCATTTGACTTACTGCTGAGTACCGCACTCGTGAGTTCGTGTCACGAATCGCCATTTGAATCAGTTCAAAAGCTGTTGCTGTTTCTAAATCACGAGCTTGATTCACTGCACGCAAGCGATCGCCCAAATCTTCAGAACTGAGCATTTGCTTTACAGAGTCAGGAGTAATACTCATTTATTTATCCTAATTTTCAAAATTGATAACTGATAACTGATAACTGACTAACTAGCAGCCATAGCTCGAACAATATCACCACGAGTCAGAATACCAACTACTTGACCTGCATTATCAACTACAGGTAAGCGATGAATACTGCGATCGTGCATCAATTGCGCTGCTTCCTTGACAGTTTTTTCGGGAGAAATAGTAATCGGATCTTTACTCATTACGTCGCCGACAAATTGCCCCAATGCTTTGTGTATCTCACGTTCATAAGTACCAGGATTTTGTAAATAGATCACACTATCGAGAAACATAATGTAAGCCGGAGGAGTAACACCAGTTTCTTGCCACATCAAGTCTGTTTCTGAAATAATGCCCACCAATTTACCGACATCATCCACAACAGGTATACCACTGATGCGTTTTTCTGCCAGAATTTGAATAGCTTCTTTCAGTGGAGTTTCCGTCCGCACCACAATTGGGTCGCGTGTCATCACATCAGTAATAGTTTTAGACATTTATTTATTGATACCTTTAATCAAAGTCTCTGTAACCATTGTAGAAAATCGCGGGACTCAACCTAATTCAGTTCATACATCGTTACGGTATTTGGGGATTGGAAACTAAAAATCTTTCCTCCCACACTCCCCACACCTCCCACACTCCCCACACCTCCCACACCCTGCAACCTTTACCCCTGCTTCAAGGCGGCGATAATTTCACTATTAGCTGCGGGGAAAGTAAAGTTTTCCAATTCATCCAAGTTTACCCAGCAAATTGCATCACATTCTAGAGCTTGAGGAATACCTGTAATCAGACGACAGTGATGTACAGTGAGGGTGACGCGTAAGTGAGTGTAAGTGTGATCAATGGTAATCAAATGCTTTCCTACTTCGATTTCTATTCCTAGTTCTTCTTTAATTTCCCGTTGAATACATTCCTCAATGGTTTCACCAGGTTCAAGTTTTCCCCCAGGAAATTCCCATAAACCACCCATGACACCTTCTGGAAGACGACGGTCAATTAAAATTTGCTGATCTTCATTCCAAATTACAGCGACACCAATAATTTTGTGGGGCGGATCGGCACTGATTACACTCATAGATAGTTAATAATTATTGATATTTGGCAGAAATATATAGCAGGGAGCAGGGGAGCAGCACTTCGGCTTACTTCGACTTCGCTCAGTACAAGCCGCTCAGTGTCCGGGAGCAGGGGGAAGCCTTGAAACTCTTTAATTACAATGGTTTTATGATCCGTTTGTGTCCTAACCACCTTGGCGGTTGCTATACATGAACAGTGCAAAATATCTAATTGTACAAAAAAACAGGCAGATTTAGCTAAATATCTGCCGAATGGGAAATTTATGGTCGGGAAAATTTTATAGTTAAAAAATAAATTTAGTGGGTCTATCCATAATTTCTAGGTGGTATAAACCCAATAATTTTAAAGTTCAGGGAAAATCAGTACCTATTTATTGACTGTCTTGATGATCTTCAGTTCCTTGCAAAACATTTTCAAAGTGCATTCTCTGTTCGGCGTTACGCAAAAAATAACCACTAATCATAGCGGAAGCTAGTAGTTGACCGAGGCTTTCCCGGTTGGTGGTTACAGTAATGTCGAAGTGTTCTGAAGGTAGATTTCCTAATAATCCGATGATATTACGCTCCATCACCTGAAAAACTTCAGCCGAATTAGGTTTGGATAGTTGGGTAACTGTGTCCGGACTCAGAGATTTAACGTATTGCCATAACAAGTTACTTGTTTCTTCACCGTTAAAAAATTCTGAGACTTTATGGGATTTGTTACTCATCTTGTACCTCCTGTGCTACCACTACTAGCCGCAGTGGAGTGTTTGCGTCTTGAATAGTAAATGCCTGTCTTTTAATAAAATTTAACTGGCTATTAACTTTTCCTATCAACTAATCTAACAGTCTTCTCTCCGTTTTCAAGTCGGTGGAACCGTACCTTAAGTAGCGTATTTTCTCCTCTCAACCTATTATTAATGTTCTATCAGGATGTTACCTACTACCTCGTGGGTGAAGACGCGATTGATCGCGCCTTTTGGCTTAAATTGCCAAATATTCGTTCATACTGGCTTTAGATTTGCGAAGTTTCGTTAGGGCTTCCCGTTCGATTTGGCGGACTCGTTCGCGGCTGATATTGAGAATATCTCCTATTTTTGCTAGAGTCATGGCTTGTCCATCCAGTAACCCAAAGCGTAATTTAATTACTTCTTTTTGTTGGGCGGTGAGTTGCTCCATCAGTCGCTCTAGGTCATAGGATAGAGAAGATTGCATAACGAACTCTTCTGGAGATGCGCTGGGATCTTCCAGCATTTCCCCTAGTTCGGTATCGTAGTTGTCACCTAAGCGTAAGTCTAAGGATAGAGGTAAACGGGATTTTTCTAGATACTCTCGGACTTGTTTTGGTGTTAACTCTAATTCTTTGGCTAGCTCGATTGCTGAAGGTGCGCGTCCTAATTGCTGAGATAACTGGCGCTGTGCCTTTTTAATTTTATTTAGTTTTTCAGTAATGTGAATAGGTAATCGGATGGTACGAGCTTTTTCGGCGATCGCTCTGGTGATAGCTTGACGTATCCACCAATAGGCATAGGTAGAAAATCTGTAACCTTTAGTGGGGTCAAATTTTTCTACGCCACGCTGCATCCCGATACTACCTTCCTGAATCAGGTCTAGTAGATCCACGTTACGCTTAATATACTTTTTGGCAACGGATACCACTAGACGCAAATTTGCTTCTACCATCTTGCGTTTGGCTGTTTCACCGTCGGCGATCGCATCGTTCAACTCTGTAACTGCTAAATTTGTGGCTACAGCCCACTCTTCTAGACTTGGTTGACGACCCAGTTGGTTAATCAGAGAATCCCTGACTTCATGCAACTTACGGGAAAGTTGCACCTGTTTACCATAGTGGATTTCTTCCTCGTGGGTTAAGAGTGGCACACGGCCAATCTCACGCAGGTAAGTCCGCACGAGGTCTGTGGCTGTCTGAGCGGTCTTCATGGCGCTACTCTGTGGTAATGATGGATTTGACGGTGGGATCATGAACTGATTGATGATGCTGTGGGGTGTTACCCAGTTAGACCGAGAACCCATACTGAGGTTGACAATTTACGCATCCCAAATTATCGGCTGCTAATATTAATCAATTTAAGGTCTTAACTGCTAGACGTTACAGTGATTTTTCATTTTTCACAACTGCTTCAGGTTAGATAAACCTTGGTAGGTGAAAGATTTTTTTTATCTTATATTATAAATAATTGTAACATTTATGAGAAAAAAAGCCAATACCTGTAGCCCTGATCTTTTTGAGCTTTTCCAGTGATCCTGATCAACAGTGGAGGGAATCCAGAGGTGTTAAGCAGTCTCTTAATGAAGATGCCCTTGATTCTTTGTCGTCAAGACTTTACATATAATGTCTTTAGATAAATTTAGGGCAACTTCATCTAAAAATGGTGTCCAACAAGAGACAAGGGGGAAGAAAATCGGCCTTGTCTACTAGATTGTGCAGATTTATTTACCAAGGTAAAAATTATGACAAGTGTTTACAGTTGATTTGTGTTTCAACATACTAGTGTCAACGCCGTCAATAATGATGCTGAAACCACATTTGAGAAGATTCTTTTCCCAGGAAAATAGTTCCTCATAGTTGTTAACATATCTCAATAAAAACAATAATTATTCTTCTATAATCATTGCTTAATTTTTCTGTAAAGAAGAGGGGGGATTGTCAATATTCCCCCATAGCCTCCAATTGCCCAAAGATTTGTGTTTGAGGCTACTTTCTCAGTTTTTAGCCTAGTTCAAGAACTTTACAGTAGTCTTGAATAACTTTTACGTCTAAAGTAGTGGTCTGTAGTGAATGGATAGCAGCTACCGTCGCTCTTGCCCCTGCAATAGTGGTAATAATGGGGATTTTGTAAGCTAAAGCTGTGCGCCGGATTAATCTAGCATCTGTTTGGGCTTCTTCGCCGGAAGGTGTGTTGATAATCAGTTGAATTTTCTGATTTTTAATCGCATCAAGGACATGGGGACGACCTTCATGGAGTTTCAGCACTAATTCCACATCTAACCCTTGTTCTTGAAGAACCTGTCTTGTACCCAATGTAGCCATGACATTAAAGCCTAAGTTAATCAGTTCTTTGACTACATTCACGGCTTCGGATTTGTCCCGATCGCTCATGGAGACAAATACAGTTCCTTTCAGGGGTAAAAACTCTCCCGCCCCTAATTCTGCTTTAGCGAAAGCCCGCCCAAAGTCTTTATCAATGCCCATCACCTCACCAGTGGAGCGCATTTCTGGACCTAATATCGTGTCAGTTCCAGGGAATTTATTGAAGGGTAATACAGCTTCCTTCACCGCAATGTGCGAGGGAATTACTTCTTCTGTAAAGTTGAGTTCTGCTAAGGTTTTACCCGACATAATTAAGGATGCAACCTTGGCTAAGGGTACACCTGTGGCTTTAGACACAAATGGGACTGTACGCGAGGCGCGGGGGTTAGCTTCCAGGATATAAACTTGGGGTGAATAGCTTTGAGCGCCGACTACAGCAAACTGAATATTCATCAATCCCACTACTGATAAGGATTGAGCTAGTTGCACAGTCCAAGTGCGGATTTGATTGAGAACTGCTGGTGACAGAGAAATAGATGGTAAGGAGCAAGCGGAATCTCCTGAGTGAATCCCGGCTTGTTCGATGTGTTCCATGATGCCACCAATTACCACTTTTCCAGTGTGGTCGGCGATCGCATCCACATCTACTTCAATGGCATTTTCCAAGAACTTATCAATTAAAATGGGGTGTTCGGGTTCCACCTGCACCGCAAAGGTCATGTAACGTTCTAATTCTGTATCAGAATAGACAATTTCCATAGCTCGACCCCCCAAAACGTAACTGGGGCGCACCACTACCGGATAGCCAATACGTTGAGCGACAATTAGCGCATCCTCGTAACTGCGAGCGATACCATTGGGTGGTTGAGCAATCTTCAACTCATTGAGAATCTTCTCAAACCGCTCCCGGTCTTCAGCCATATCAATGGAGTCTGGTGATGTCCCCCAAATTTTGGTGGGGAGAGACGGGTGATTTTTGAGAAATTCTTGTAAGGGAACCGCCAATTTCAGGGGTGTTTGTCCGCCAAACTGAATAATTATCCCCACAGGATTTTCGGCTTCGATAATGTTGATCACATCTTCTTTGGTGAGTGGCTCAAAGTAGAGGCGATCGCTGGTATCATAATCTGTGGAAACCGTCTCCGGATTAGAATTAACCATAATGGTTTCAAATCCTGCCTTTTTCAACGCATAGGCGGCGTGACAACAACAATAGTCAAACTCAATTCCCTGTCCGATGCGGTTAGGACCACCACCCAAAATCATCACCTTGGGCTTAGTGGTGGGTAAGACTTCCGTTTCGGTTTCGTAGGTGGAATAATAGTAAGGAGTAAAAGCTTCAAACTCAGCCGCGCAGGTATCCACAGTTTTATAAACCGGGATAACTCCTAATTCTTGGCGGTAGTTGCGGACTTGATCTTCAGTAGTTTTAGTTGCAAAGGCTATTTGGCGATCGCTAAAACCATCACGTTTCACATCATACAATTGCTCTTTTGTCAACTGTTTTAAAGGTGTCCGCTTCAGGAATTTTTCCACATCCAGCAATTGCTGTAGTTTATCCAGAAACCACGGGTCAATCGCCGTCAGTTCGTAGATTTCCTCAGTACTTAAACCCAGTTGTAAAGCATGACGTACCGAGAAAATCCGCTCCGGATGAGGTGTTCGCAATTGAGCGCGAATTTGCTCCCCACTGGGTAACTTTTCCGCTTGGTCGCAACCCCAACCAGCCCGGCCAGTTTCTAAAGAACGCAACGCCTTTTGAAAAGATTCATTAAAAGTCCTCCCAATCGCCATTGCTTCCCCCACAGACTTCATTTGAGTCGTCAGCACAGGTTCAGAACTGGGGAACTTCTCAAAAGCGAAGCGAGGAATTTTGGTAACTACATAGTCAATAGTCGGCTCAAAGGATGCAGGAGTTTGCTTGGTGATATCATTTTTAATCTCATCCAAGGTGTAACCCACAGCCAACTTAGCGGCGATTTTCGCAATGGGGAAGCCAGTCGCTTTAGAAGCCAAAGCCGAACTCCGAGAAACACGGGGATTCATTTCAATGACTACCACATCCCCATTCACAGGATTAATGGCAAATTGGATATTAGAACCACCAGTTTCTACACCAATCTCGCGGATAATTTTAATCGCCATATCCCGCAGACGTTGATATTCTTTATCAGTTAGGGTTTGGGCGGGAGCGACGGTAATGGAATCCCCGGTGTGGATACCCATAGGGTCAAGGTTTTCGATGGAACAGATAATCACCACGTTATCTGCTAAATCGCGCATGACTTCCAATTCGTATTCTTTCCAACCCAGTAGAGACTGGTCAATGAGAATTTGGGAAACAGGACTCGCATCAATACCTACCTGAGCCATTTCCTCAAATTCTTCTTGGTTGTAGGAAATACCGCCACCAGTACCACCCATTGTAAAGGCAGGACGAATAATGAGAGGATAAGTACCAATGCGTTCGGCGATTTCTTTGGCTTCTGCTAAAGAGGAAGCTGTACCACTAGGACAGACACCCACGCCTATCTTAGCCATCGCCTCGTTAAACAGTTTACGATCTTCTGCTTTCTCAATTGCTGGTAACTTAGCGCCAATTAGCTCAACATTATATTTATCTAAAGCACCATTTTTTGCTAGAGCTACAGCAATATTAAGTGCAGTTTGTCCTCCCATTGTGGGTAGCAGCGCATCAGGACGTTCTTTAGCAATAACTTTTTCGACAAAATCTGGTGTTAGCGGCTCAATATAGGTGCGGTCAGCCGTTTCGGGGTCAGTCATGATTGTGGCTGGGTTAGAGTTGACTAACACAACTTCATAGCCTTCTTCGCGCAGTGCTTTACAGGCTTGAGTACCAGAATAGTCAAACTCACAGGCTTGTCCGATGACGATAGGGCCAGAGCCTAACAACAGAATTTTCCGGAGGTCTTGACGACGAGGCATAATTGTTGGGTTTGAGTAAGAGAATACAAATCCTGATTATTTTAAGGGTCTTTCCCCCCAGTCACATTATTTATTATTAAGTTTTTCGGCTTTGACCGCCCAGAGGAAAGCTAGAGAGGCAAAAAACTACTGAGTATAACTCTGATTTCTCTGTGTGATTGCAAACGATCGCCATTTTATGAGGGAAATTGCCGTAGTTACAGTTTATCAGTGGCGTAGGCGATCGCCACTCAGTTCCATGAATAATTCAGCCAATTTTTTGCCTATATCCCATCGGTGAAGGTCAGGTTTCTCAGGTAATAGATTGAGGAATGAGTAGTATTGTTTCAATTTATGCAAGTTTTTCCAGTAGAACTTAATCTGTATATCCCTATTTCTTCACCTTGAGAAATTTCATTTAATTACTAATTATTTTCAATAATCAAACTCTGGACTGATGTAAATTTTTTCAAATTAAACAGATGCTACTTCACTACAGTAAACTTTTTTATCTACATATCGAACTCATTAACAAAAATATTTTCTAACTAGGTAATACTATTTTTTGTAGGACTTACGCATAATCTACGTTTTCTTGGCGTTCTTGGCGGCTTGGCGGTTAGATAAATCAATATTTTTGGCAATTGTTGCGTAAGTCCTATTTTGATAGAGATGCACTTTATTATTAGTGCTAAACTTTTTTAGCACAACCTCAATAATATCTATACCGCTAGGTACTTACATTAAAAATGGCAGATAATAGTTATACTACTCCTGCCATCTTTGATCTTTATTTAGGGTTTAAGTCTACTAACTCTTATCTGAGACTAGATTGCACAAAAACAAAATTATTAAAGAACTAATTTTGCACAGGTTGGACAAATCCCAAGGTTAAGCTATCTTTAGCGAGGAAATGATCTAAATGGTAAGCCCTTTCTTCAGTTTTTACCAGAATTTGCTCATAGAGATAGCGTGTACCACGGTCGCCCAAACTCTCAGCCTGAGAAGCTTGACCCCGAATCACCTTAATAATTGCTTGTTCTGCGGCCAAGTCATTTTCTATCATTTGGCGCGAAGAATATACGCCATCTGGTTCTTGTGCAAAACAGGTTAATTCTGCTAATTTACTAAAGCTAGCAGCTGGTACACCACCAAGTCCATTTAGCCGCTCGCCAATTTCATGGATGTGATCTTGTACTTGCTCATAGCTGTCACTAAAGAACTCATGTAGTGAGTAAAACTCTGAGCCTTCTACTACAAAATGATGCTTTTGGTACTGTAAGTATAGTGCTTGAAAGCTAGCTAATACAACGTTAAAACCTTCAGTTACCGGAGCGGTTACACTGCGGTCTAGCATTACAGGATTATCATAAACCTGACCGAAATTTTGTAATAAGGTTTGTGTTTCAGACATTTGTATCCTCGCTTTTTAACAGTAATAGCTTTTAACTGCTTATCTTTTACATATTAACATTGAAAAAAATAAAAGCAAGCTTAAAATAATATCAAATATTTGAGATTTACCTGTCTCTAAAATAACAATTTTTATTTTGCAACAGGATGCTTGTACTCCATAGTCTAGTGTTGATTATTTGGCACTAATGAGAATATTTAGAAATTATTTTATAAACCTAAAAATAGTTAAATCTAAGTTCTATTGAGATTTTTTGCTATATAAACAAAGCAAGTATTTTTTATACATTTAGATATGGAGGATCAGGCTGTTGGGGAATAATTTACCTGATATCCCCATTCTCTAGTTCCCAGTCCCAGATGCATAACCGGAATTTATGGGACAGTTTTGAGATTTTTTCTTAATTCTATTGAGAATAGTTTGCACTTAAGCTATGCTGGTTTAAAGAGGCTATACTCCCCAATATTTTTCTACTGAGGGGGTAAAGGCACGGTAGTTACTGTAATTTAGTCGCAGGTTGAGGGCTAGTTTATTGAAACCGTTAAGTTCAGGAATCGAGAAAAATTTTGTTTTAGGCGTGGAGTGGCTAGACCGATGGCCAGTCTATCAACGCTTAAAGGAGCTAGATATTCCCTGTTGGTGTGAGATTAACCAGCCATTGCGGGTTGAAATTAATCATCCTCTCGCCATAGTTCAAGTTTGGTCTGTGATGCAGCAATTTAGAGCATCGCGCCAAGATTTGATTGGGAGTTTGGAAAACTGTTGGAAAAGTCGCTACCGAAAGTTTTAAAGTTTTGACATATAACAGATGATATTCAGGCTGAGTTAGTTAACAGGAGATTAAGTAAAATGAATGCATCTTACAATACAGGCATTTCGGAATTTTGCCTGGAAGGAAGGTTTATAGATTTTGTAATTAAAGATGGTTATAAGTTGAAGGGGCTGTTATTAGGCACTTCTGAGGGTGAATGCTATGTTAAACTTGCTAAACATTTACGTGCTGCTTTTGACTTGCGTTTAGCACCGGGTACTTGGTTGCAAGTTGTGGGTTATAAAAAGCGTGATATAAAAAAAGATAAAGTTATTTTAAAAGCAGAGCGGGTGATGGCAGCTCGTCCTGAAATCGGGAGAATGGTAACCCCAGTACAGGAAACCCCAGCGATGAAAAGCACTCAGGAAAAAGCAGGTAAAAATAAAGCCACAATTTTGGTGTGTCAAAAGTCTGATTGTATGAAGCGTGGTGGTAAGGCGGTTTGTCAGGCTTTGGAGGCGGCTTTAAGTCATCGTGGTTTGGAAGATAAAGTGACGATTAAAGGTACTGGCTGCATGAAAAAATGTAAAGCAGGCCCTAATATAGTCATGCCCGATAAAACCCGCTATAGTCGTATTCCCTCTAAACAAGTCCCGGTGATTATGGATAAGCATTTTGCAGATATGAGGGAGGAACAGCAGCCAGATAGTTGCTCAGAAGTGGTTATACGCCATTGTCAGTTGGACGGAATGTGATTGAGAAGGTTTTCTGGGTTTTTTTACGGGATTTTTGCTAATTATTTGCAATAATTTTTCTGCGATCGCCTGTATGGTTAAATTATAGTTAGGGCGATCGCATCATATTTTCTGAATCTATCTAATAATGACTTCCTGTTTTCCTTTGGTGAACAGCCGTCACACCATCTTTATCTAAGACTTTGCCATTATCTACAGTGGCATAAACCAGCCAATGATCACCTGATTCCAAGCGACCTTGTACAGCACATTCCAAATATGCTAAAGCATCAGTCAGGATGGGAGAACCACTTTCCGAGTCCTCAGCCGGAATATCACCAAATCGGTCTTGTCCTGGTCCAAAAGGTTTGAGGAAGTGTTTCATTAAGCCTATGTGCTTACCTTCCGGGAGAATATTGAGGACAAATTTATTTCCTGAGTGCATCAGAGTTTCTAACGCCCGGTCTTTAGCCACAGCTATAGTTAAACCAGGAGGGTTAAAGCTGGCTTGAGATACCCAAGAGGCTAACATCGCGCTGGAGATATCCCCTTCTTTGGCTGTAACCACACAAAGAGAACCGACTATCCGCCCAACGGCTTGTTCGACATTTGTGGCTGGTTGGCTGGGAACACGTACTTTTTTCGCTTTTTTCAAGGCTTGAGCAAAATCGGTTCCGGCTTCTTCACACAATTGTAAGGTGACATCATTAGGTTTGAATTTAACCCGAATGGCATCAAAACCGAATCTGTAGCCCGCGTCTTTCAGTTTGTTTTCAATTAAATCAACGGCTTCACCACTCCAACCGAAGGAACCAAAAACACCCGCAAGTTTATTATTAGTAGCGGTGGAGAGGACAATTCCTAATGCTGTTTGCACTGGTGTGGGTGCGTGACCGCCGAGGGTAGGCGAACCGATAATGAAACCGGCAGATTTTTCTACAGCTTTCTGGATGTCTTCTGGTTCTGTAAATTCACAGTTAATTGATTCTACTGCTACCCCTGCTTTAGTAATACCACGAGCGATCGCCTGAGCCAATGTTGCTGTATTTCCATAAGCCGATGCATAAATTAGCGCTACTGTCAAGTCAGCCGAGGCTTGTTGTTGAATCCATTGTCTGTAGGCTTTTGTCAATTCAATCAAGCCATAACGGACTATGGGTCCATGTCCAGTAGCATACATTCTCGTAGGTAAATCAGCCAGTTTATCTAATGCTGTTTCCACTTGACGAGCATGGGGAGCCATCAGACAATCAAAATAATAGCGTCGGTCTTCGTTGATACTCTCCCAGCCTTCATCAAATACCTGATCACCACAAATATGCGCCCCAAATAGCTTATCTGAGTAGAGAATTTCTGTTTGGGGGTCATAAGTGCAAAGCTGATCTGCATAACGAGGGTTAGGGGTGGGAATGAATTGTAAATCATGACCTTTACCTAAATTCAGGGTTTCTTCCCCCCGCATGACCAGAATTGGTAAATCTTGATTTTCTAAAGTACCGCGTAAATTTTTAGACCCAGGATTAGAACAAACAAAGGTAATCTGTGGTGCTAGTTCTAACAAAGCTTTAATAGTAGCGGCGCGGTTGGGATTAACGTGACCCAGAATCACATAATCAATGGTGCTGACATCCAGCCGTTGCTGCAATGCTTCTAGGTAAATTTGCGTAAATGTTTCTCCTGGAGGGTCAATCAAAGCAATTTTATCGCCTTGAATCAGATAAGAATTAGCTGTTGTCCCCTTAGCTAAAGCATATTCTATTTCAAATCTCAATCTTGACCAACTGCGCGATCGCATGACTGTAGTATCTGTCCCAATAGGCAGAACTTGCACATCACGGGGTTTGTTTATAGACATGGTTTTATTTCTTTATTTCTAATTTCTCATAACTCTTGTCCCCCTCCTCATTCTTGTCCCCCTCCTCGCTTGCGGGGAGGGGTTAGGGGTGGGGTCTTATTGTCACTAAAATTTTTTCTAAAACCCCCTCTATATTTAACAAAACATCTTCATTCTTAAACCTCACCACCCGCAAACCCAAAGATTCTAAAAACTCTTGTCGAATAGCATCTTTTAATTGAGTGTAATTATGAACCTCTCCATCCACCTCAATCACTAATTTGATGTCGTGACAATAAAAGTCAACGATAAATCTATCAATAACCTGCTGACGACGAAACTTAAAACCTAGCAGTTGTTTATTTTTTAATCTTTGCCAAAGTAGTTTTTCTGACAATGTGGGTTCAGTCCGCATCTGTCGGGCTAAAGGTTTAAGTTTTTCCCAGAGTTCTGGGGGGCTTTGCCAAGGAACAGGAAGGCCTTCTGTGTGGTGGTGATCTGGAATCATTTGAGATGAATTTTTAGGGTTAATCGTTTTCCCTCAGCAATATAACCCCACCCCCTAACCCCCTCCCCGCAAGCAAGGAGGGGGGATATGAATGAGGAAAACTTGTTTAATAATGGTTCCCGACTTTACGATGGTGAACTGCTGTGAGTGCTTCTGGTTGAGAAACTCGTCCTTCGTAAACGTTGCTATATACTGCCCAGTGGTCGCCGCAGTCCATCCGACTTACAACTTCACACTCCATGTAAGCTAAAGCATCGGTGAGGATGGGAGCGCCGTTTTGGGCTGGCTGAGTTCTCACACCTTCAAAGCGATCTGCACCGGGGGCGAACCGTTTTAAGAAGTGTCTCATGAGTGGTTGGTAATTACCTTCTTCTAAGACGTTGAGGACAAAGCGATCGCCTACTTGCATTAATGATTCAATTGCTCTATCCTTAGCCACTGCAATGGATAATCCCATCGGTTTAAAGCTGGCTTGACTGACCCAGGAGGCGAGCATAGCACTGGAAACGTCACCTTTTTTAGCGGTAATAATATACAATCCGCCACTGAGTCTACCTAGTGCTTTGTCTAAGTCTGCACCCAGGGATTTCATGGCTTTGATGCTGCGATCGCGTGTTACCCATTGTCCCAAATCTGTCCCCGCTTCTTCACACAGTTGGTAAGTATTTTCTCTGGGGGTTTCCTTAATCCGAATCGCTGGAAAGACTGTGATTAAACCCAAGTTGCGGAATTTATTTAATAGAGGATCTATAGGTTCATCATCTCCACCGCCTGTTTCAAATATGCCGATGGCTTGTTTTTCCTTCACAGATCCGATAATTGTACTGATTGCTGTTTGGATATGGGCAGAACTTCCCGCCGGTGGCGTACCCAGGACTATTCCGGTACAACGGCTGACTAATTCTCGCAGTTCTTGTAAATCTATTCCTGAACCCAAATCCACGATTTCCACAGCCACATCAGTTTTATTAATACCTTTGGCTATGGCTTGCGCTAGGCGATCGCTATACCCGTATTCGGAAACGTAAAATATACCAATGGCGGTTTCAGCTTTACTTTGGCTTTGGCTCCAAGTGCGGTAACGTCCGGTTAACTCCTCCACGTTGTGGGATAATAAGGGACCGTGACCAGTGGCAATCATCTCAATGGTTTTCAGTTCACCCATCCGCTTCAGGGCTGACAAAACCGATCTGGCATTTGGACCCATTAAGCAGTCATAGTAATATTTAAAATCTGGTTCAATGGCTGCTAGATCTTCATCAAAGGTGGTATTTGAGCAATAATGCAGCCCAAAAGCATCACAGGTGTAGAGAATTTTAGTTTTGTGGTCGAAGCTGAATATAGTATCCGGCCAGTGTAAATTCGGGGCGATGACAAATTCAAATTCATGACCATTACCCAAATCCAGGCGATCGCCATTTTTAACAATTTGGCGTTTAAATGGCTGATGGACTAAATTTTCCAGAAACTGAATTGCTACCTTAGAACCCACCACAGTGATTTCTGGAGCTTTTTGCAGTAAATCTTTGACTAAACCGCTATGATCAGGCTCCGTGTGGCTGATAATCAGATAATCAATATCTGTCGGATTAATTAATCCTGTGAGAGTATCAAAATATAACTGGCGAAACTTTTCGTGAGAAGTGTCAACTAAAGCAGTTTGCTCACCGCGAACCAGAAAAGAGTTATAAGTAGTACCGTTTTGTAACCCGAACTCAATATCAAAGCGATCGCGTTCCCAATCTAAAGAGCGAATTGCCATAGTTGCTTCAGCAATTTCCACAGTCTCTATGGTCAGCCGTTTTTCTGTTCTTTCGGTGAGTGCTACCATAGTTGGCCTCCTTGACACAATGAGTATATTTTCCCATTTTTTCATTGTGACACGCCTTGATTATTAAGTTTTATTAAAAAAACTATAACTGACTTAAGAAAATTAAAACTGTGACACCACTCAAACCCACAGAAGATCCTTGGTTAGCCTTAGAAATTGGTAATTCCCGCCTACACTGGGCTTTATTTATCGGTAACACCCTCAATTGCACCTGGGATACTGACCATTTTCCAGAATCCTCCACACCACAACTACCCGAATGTAAATCACTTGCTGATTTACCGCCAGAAATTTTGCCTAGTTTTATTACCGGAAAATTAGGCGGAAAAAACTCCACCCATCCGCCAATTTTTCTAGCCTCTGTTGTTCCCCAACAAACCGCACTTTGGCAAACTCACCCTCATGTCCGCATCATTACCCTACCGGAAATCCCCCTATTAAATATGTATCCCACCTTGGGAATTGACCGGGCGCTGGCCTTGTGGGGGGCTGGCAAAAATTGGAGTTTTCCGATGCTAGTTATTGATGCTGGAACTGCACTCAC
Organism: Nodularia harveyana UHCC-0300; assembly: GCF_034931085.1. Classification (NCBI taxonomy): domain Bacteria; kingdom Bacillati; phylum Cyanobacteriota; class Cyanophyceae; order Nostocales; family Nodulariaceae; genus Nodularia; species Nodularia harveyana. The sequence goes on from NZ_JAYGHG010000024.1 coordinate 41,774, forward strand.
TTTTACAGGTGCGGCTGCTAATAAATCTTTGGTGGGGGGTGCAATTCTGCCGGGACTAGGTTTACAGTTTAATAACCTCGGTGAAAAAACCGCACAATTACCACAGTTAAAACAGGAAATTATCTCTTTACCTCCACGTTTTGCCCTGAATACACCAGCAGCAATTCAAAGTGGAATTATTTACACTATGTTAGCGGGAATTAAAGATTTTATTATGGCTTGGTGGGAATTATTTCCTGAAAGCAAAATTGTGATTAAAGGTGGCGATCGCATCTTATTATGTAACTATCTCCAAATACAATTCCCCGAAATTGCCGCCCATTTAATTGTGGAACCAAATTTAATTTTTTGGGGAATACGAGAAATAGTTGCAGCTTTCCCAGTAAATTAAATATACATAGAAAAATTACCATTTTTGTGGGGTGGGCATCTTGCCCGCCCAATTCCTTTTTCCTAGCAAAACAGCCATCTAACTCATCACAAATTTATAATTAGATTGGATAAAATGCCGAATATCTCTAGCCACAATTCCCGGACACATACCCGGTAAATCATTTCCAGCGTGAGCAATTATTTTGAACTCCACTTGAGGAAGAAGTTGAGTATAAGTTTGACTTTTAACCACCGCATCTAGTAAATCTTGACCACCTTGTAAAATTAAAACTGGAACTTTCATCAAATGCAATCTTGTATGCAGTAATTCCGCTTCAATTTCTGGCTGTCGCCTTTGGAATAATAACTCACAGGCTGTAGGATTTTGCAATAAAGTCTCACGTAGACTCACCTCTTCATCAATTTTTGATTTCAAACCCTCAATTTTATTTAAAGGTCGAAATAATTTTACTAGCTGCGCTAATACAGGTGGACTGCTGACTAACTTTTGCATTTTCCGCGAATATTTTTCTTGCCTTTCTATACCCACACCTTCTGGTGCTAGTAAGACTAAAGCACAAACTTTATCCGGATACTTTAAAGCATAGCTAGCAGCAATCCAAGCCCCTAAAGAACAACCTACTAAATAAAACTGGTCTAATTTGAGGGCTTCGATAAATTCAGCAATACACTCCACCTGTAAATCAATGGAATGATGAATATTAGGACTTTCTGACTCACCAAAACCTAATAAATCTGGACACAGACAATGAAAGTTTTCAGATAGTGACTCAACCACTGATACCCATTGACTGCTATCGTTCCAAGCACCATGTAAAAAAATTATCGGCGTGCCTTTACCAGCTTCACGCCAGAATAATAGCCCTTGAGTGAGTTTTCTCCGAGAATTACGGAATAGGGTATCCATTTTAATTTAACTTTAAATCTGAAATTAAAAATAATTTTAGGCCAGTGTTGTCAAGCCTTTTAAGTAATCTTCTAACTGCCGAGTGTGGTCATGAGACATTTTTCCTAGAGGTAAAGAATTCGGTGCAAAAGCTCGGATATCCATAACTTCCAAAGTATCTTGAATTTCCATTTTTCCTTGAACTTCTGCTTCCACTACCACACAAATTGAATGAATGCGAGGATCTCGGTCAGGTGCTGAGTACACTCCCACTAAGCGCGTAATTTTTACTAATTCTAGTCCGGTTTCTTCTATCAATTCTCGGTGGACAGTTTGAGAGATATCTTCTCCCCAGTCCACCATTCCACCAGGTAATGCCCAGCAGCCATCGTCGCGCCGCTTAATCAATACAATTCGACCATCTGCTAACAAGGGAATGATACTAGCACCAGTAATGGGATGACGAAAAATGATACCCAGTACCGTTTGTCCTACACGCGATAAATTACGTATTGACTGGATAAACGTGGCAAAAAAAAGCAAGAACATTCAAACTTAGGTTATGTATTGATGTTGTTTTTTCTCATTTCTGACAATTTACATAAAATCCATGACTATAGAGTTTATTTTGTGTAACATAAATCTCCTAATCATTGAGGCTTTTATGTTCAGAGCTTTTGTATAGTATATCAATGTTCCTATTTCTTGCCTAAAATGTAACAAGGTTTTAGTATTGATTTATACAAAAATATTTTGAGAATATAAAATCACCAGTGTGTGGCTTGCACTGTTAAAAATATAGACTCACGGAAATAATGAAGAATTTTCAGCTTAATTGTTGCCAAATAGCGGTAATATCTCCTCGAAAACCCATGAATTTACTATTTTCATAGCAAATCAGTCAAACGGTGGGACGAGAAAACATTCTGCTCATAATTGACATAAATAAATTAAATACGATAGACTAGTATATTGTTAAAACTATGTGGATTATTAAACTAGGGCAAAAATATATCAATAACGTAAGTATCTGATATTGCTTATGTGATCCCTAGTTAGATTTTCTTGTTGTTTATTAAATGAGGTGAACATGGCCAAGCGCCGTAACCCGAAAAAAGAAAAGGCGCTACGGAACCAGGCGTATGCCAGAAAGTTTCGTAAACGGACTACTACAGGAAGAATGCAGAGAAGGTTCCAACAAAGACCTCCGAAGAGTGAGGAAGAAGAGGGTACAACAGCAGCTGATACTGAATAAACCGTCTGAAAGAATCCTTATTGTTTGAGTTTTTGAATTTTCAGGGCGTACATATATATGTACGCCCTTGTTTGTGAGTGCCTAAAAGAAAAGCTGCTATGCAGTGATTTGAGCGCGGGCTGTGGCAATTGCCTGATTTACCTGTGTGAAACCTGTACCACCGTAACTGTTGCGTGCTGCGACAACTTGACGGGGGGATATTGCTTCATAAATATCTGTGTTAAATGCTGGGTGTAATTGTTGCCATTCTTCCAAGGTCAAATCTTTTAAAAGTTTACCTGCGGCAATACTTGTTTTTACTACTTTACCCACGAGATTATAGGCTTCTCGGAAGGGTACGCCCTTGGCTGCTAGATAATCTGCTACATCGGTAGCGTTGGAAAAATCCTCTGCTACGGCTGCTGCTAAACGCTGGGTACGAAATTCTAAGCCTTCTTGCAACAGAATTGTCATTGCTTCTAAAGAAGCTTTGATGGTGTTAACGCTGTCAAATAGACCTTCTTTATCTTCTTGGAGGTCTTTGTTATATGCCAGGGGTAGGCCTTTCATAATTACCAGCATGGCTTGGAGATGACCAAAGACTCGCCCAGTTTTGCCCCGAACTAATTCTGGTACGTCGGGGTTTTTCTTTTGGGGCATAATGCTGGAACCAGTGGCACAGCTATCTTTGAGGGTAACAAAACGAAATTCTTCTGATGACCAGAGAATTATTTCTTCCGAAAGACGGCTGAGGTGAACCATGATCAGACTAGCCGCACAGAGAAATTCAATGGCAAAATCCCGATCGCTGACTCCATCTAAGCTGTTAGCGTAAATACTCTCAAAATCCAAGAGTTTGGCGGTGTAATGTCTGTCAATGGGGAAAGTTGTTCCGGCTAATGCACCACAGCCCAAAGGAGAAATATTTACTCGACTCGCAACATCTCCTAAGCGTTCCCAGTCCCGTTGTGACATTTGGAAATATGCCAAGAGATGATGAGCTAAACTGACGGGTTGGGCGCGTTGCAGGTGAGTATAACCAGGAATCAGAGTTTCAACGTGGTTTTCGGCTATATTTAGCAGTACAGTTTGAAATTCCCGCAATTGGCTGCGGATTTGTTGAATTTCCTGGCGGAGATAAAGTCTGGTATCAGTGCCGACCTGATCATTACGCGATCGCGCGGTATGCAGCTTTTTACCCACATCACCGACAATTTCTGTTAATCGCCGTTCCACAGCAAAATGGACATCCTCCGCATCAATCCCCGGCTGAAATTTGCCTTGGCGATATTCCTGGCGAATTTGTTCTAAACCCGTCACCAGTTGTTCACCCTCCGTTTCGGAAATAATACCAGTGTAAGCCAACATTTGGGCATGAGCTTGAGAACCAGTCAGGTCATATTCGATTAATTGAATATCGAAACTTATACTCGCATTAAAACGCGCGATCGCCGGATGCAACGCTGACTCAAATCGTTGACTCCAAGTTTGTGCTTTAGTCATAAATAATTCAGGAAGTAGGGAATGAGAAATGGTGACTGAGGAATAGCAAGAGGAATTTATCACTTTTTCATCTCTCTTGTCCCCTACCTCTCACTCCCTATTCACTCAACCGAAACTTGTGAGACCCCGGAAAATATAACCAAGAACCATACCAATCAACAGCGCCCAGATTTGGCCTGTGACTACAAAGTTATTCCAAGCCTGTTGCATTTGACCCAATAGGTCTGGATCATTAACGTATTGAGCTAGGATAGTCGGGTTTACCGGCAATTGCCAAACTAACTGAGATATTACACCGCTAAAGTAATTCATAAGTTGGTAGATGTTGGGTGATGTGGAACAATTTTCGGTAGCCAGTTATGTGTTTTTGCCCCATAAACACTGACTATAGAGAGAGATAAACCCCAGTATAACTTACCTATCGCTACTCAAGACCCAGAAGATGTCAACCGTAATTTCTCGGCTGTTCGCAAAATTTGCCCCGCTAAAATGGCAGCACCAAACCCATTATCAATATTCACCACACCCACACCAGAAGCACAGGAATTGAGCATTGTCAAAAGTGGGGCTAAACCGCCAAAACTTGCACCATAACCGATGCTGGTGGGAACCGCAATCACGGGACAATCTGCCAAACCAGCCACCACACTAGGTAAAGCCCCCTCCATTCCCGCCACAACTATGAGTACTGATGAAGAAGAAATCAAATGCCGATTATTTAGTAAGCGGTGAATTCCAGCCACACCTACATCCCAAAGACGCTGTACACGTAAGCCAGAAAGTTCTGCGGTCACAGCCGCCTCCTCCGCTACAGCTAAATCAGCAGTACCAGCCGTGAGAATACCGATTAACCCCGCCATTTTGGGTTCAATGGTAGGGGGAGTAACAGCACAAATTCGCGCTAATTCGTAATATCGTAAATCTCTAATCTTGGGTTGCAGTGCTGTGTAAACTGCTGGTTCAATGCGAGTTGCCATCACCACGGGGTTTCGCTGGCGCATCACCTGCATAATTTTGACAATCTGTTCTGGAGTTTTACCCGGCCCCCAAATCACTTCCGGAAAACCAGTTCTCAGTTCGCGGTGATGGTCAATTTTGGCAAATTCACCCACAGATTCATAGGATAAATCTTTGAGTGAATCTAAGGCCATATCAGGGGTAATTTTACCATTGGCAACCTCTTGGAGGAGCGATCGTAAATTTTCAGGTTGAGTCACGGTAATTTTAATTGGTGATTAAGAACTGAGGTGTGGGGAGTGTGGGGAGTGGGGTATTGGGGAGTAACAATCTTCCCCTCTGCACCCTGCCCCCCTGCCTCTTACCCCCTGCATACCTACAGCTTCAGCCTACTTTTTTAATTTGTAATTTTGATTTCATAAATGTTCCAGAATGCGCCGCCTAGAACAGAGTATTGAATACCTTCAAACTTATTCCGCACTGCTGACAATGAATAAGGATTGACTAAGTAAATAAATGGGAGATTTTCCTGAGTAATTCTCTGGGTTTCCGCATAAATTTCTTTACGCTTGGCTTCGTCTAATTCCCTCGCTGCTTGAATATATAACTCACCAATTTTGGCTTCCCACGGAGCGACTTCCCATCCTTCTATGGGCTTTTGTCCAGCTTGGGGTTTTTGATTAAACATATGTAATCCACCTTCAGGTGACCAAACATTCGCCCCATTATTCGGTTCTAATCCGCCAGTTAATCCTAGTAAAGAAGCATCCCAATCTAGAGTATTAGCAAGTTTATCTGTGTAAGTATTCCAGGCCAAAGGAGTAAAATCCACTTGCATCCCAATTTTGCCTAAATCTTGGCTAATTTGCGCTCCCATTGCTTCGCGGATTCTATTTCCGGCATTCGTTAATAAAGTGAAGCGAACCCGGTTCCCTGCGGCATCTAATAATTGATCTTCGGCATTATATTTAAATCCAGCTTTTTTCAGCAATTCCTTAGCTTTTTCTGGATTATAGTCATAGGTTTTGAGTCCTTTTTCAGCCGACAGATAAAAGGGACTTTGGATAGTAATGGGTGAATCTTGAGTTTTACCCAAGCCACGAAAAGTATTATTAATCATGGTTTGGCGGTCAATAGCATAAGCTACAGCTTGCCGAAATTCTACTGTATTAAACCAGCGTGATTTTATGGGGTCTACCAAAGGTTTACCATCTCTAATCCCTTTGTTGAGATTAAACAAAACAAATGATGTCCCAGTAGCTGGACCGCCGTTGTAGATGGTGAAATTTCCTTGTTTTTCTTGCTTCTTGAGCAATGAAAAGTAATCTGGTGTGACTCCTACAGAATCTAAACTACCAGAACGAAATTGCAATAAAGAAGTATCTGTAGATTCGACAATTGGCCATACTACCCTTTCTATATAAGGTTGAGATTCTCCTTGGGGTGATTTACGCCAATAGTGGGGGTTGCGCTGGAAAATTACCCGTTGACTTGTGTCATAACGCTCTAGTTTGTAAGGGCCATTGACGATAATTTCATCCGGAGGAGTATCAACGCCCCATTTGGAGAGGAATATGGGTTTACCTTCTTGGTCTTTTGTCTCAATGGATTCTTTGAGAACATGGGCAGGTAAAATCGGTATGCCTAGAGTTCCTAAAAACGGTGCAAATGGTTCTGGAGTGGTGAATTGAACCCGCCGATTATCTATTTTTTGGACATTAGGTAATGCGCGGCTTTCGCCAATTCTGAGAATATCTCTGGTATCTGTGGGAATATCTTCATTTAGATAAATCTTGTTGTAGGTAAAAACTACATCATCTACTGTTAATGGTTCACCGTCTGACCATTTTAAACCTTCTCTGAGAGTGAAAATAAATCCCAGTTTATTATCAGTAACTACCCAAGATTCTGCTAGGTTCGGCTCAATTTCTCCAGTAATAGGGTTTTCGGTAGTTAATCCTTCATAGGTTAAACTAAAAATATTAGGAACTTCGGAACTTAAGGCATAGTTAAAGGTTTTAGGATCGCTGAGAATGCTGTTTACTAACTGTGGTATTTGAGTCGCTGTACTTTTAAAATTAGATGGGTTACAGGCAGCAATTGTGACGACTGTAAATGTCACTAATGTTATTAGTAACCATAAACGTTTTGTTTGATGAGAGATTTTTTTAGTGAGTGTCATAATTTTTCGTTTAGTTTGCACAACTAATCACTAGCTACTAATAAAGTCACTGCATAAGCACATATACCTTCTTCTCGACCGACGGGGCCGAGTTTTTCGTTAGTGGTAGCTTTAATGCCAATTTGATTTGGTGCTAATTCTAAAACGGTTGCTAATTTATCGCGCATTTTGTGGATATGCGGTTTCAATTTGGGACGTTCTGCGACTATTACCGAGTCAATGTTGCCTATCTGCCAACCTTGGTTTTTAATTAGCTGATGTACTTGAGTTAATAGCACTAAGCTATCCGCCCCTGCCCATTGAGGATCACTAGGTGGGAAATAATGACCAATATCCCCCAGGGATAATGCCCCTAACATGGCATCCATAATGGCGTGGGTGAGTACATCAGCATCGCTATGTCCCAATAAACCGAGTTCGTGAGGAATTTGGGTTCCTCCTAAAATCAAAGGGCGATCGCTCACCAATTTGTGAATATCGTAGCCGTTACCAATCCGAATATTCATAGTCATTAGTTATTAGTCATTGGTCATTAGAAAATTACTACTCCCCACACTCCCCACACTCCCCACACTCCCCACTCCCCACTCCCCACTCCCTAATCCCTACTCCCCTCTCCCTTCTCTTCTTGCCATTTTTGCAGTAAATCGGGGCGGCGATCGCCTGTTCTTTTAATTTGTTGCTCATATCGCCATTTGGCAATTTCGGCATGATTCCCAGACAGCAGGACATCAGGAACCTTCCAGCCTCGAAAATCTGCCGGGCGAGTGTACTGGGGATAATCCAGCAAGTCTTCCTCAAAACTTTCTGCCTTCAGCGATTCGACTTTGCCCACAGTTCCTGGTAGGAGTCTCACCACGCCATTAAGTAATGCCATTGCCGGAATTTCTCCACCAGTCAGAACAAAATCGCCTAAAGACACCTCACGAGTCACTAAATGCAGCACTCTCTCATCTACCCCTTCATAATGACCACAGATAAGTACTAATTGGTCATAATTTGTAGCCAATTCTTTCAACAAAGGTTGATTTATGGTTTCACCTTGGGGACTCATTAAAATTATTTCCCTGCGGGGTAGAGTTGGCAGAGACTCCACAGCAGTAAAGATCGGTTCTGGTTTCATGAGCATACCCACACCACCGCCATAGGGTTCATCATCAGCCTTATGGTGCTTATCGGTGGTAAAATCTCTGGGATTAACGAGATTAACTTGGGCAATCTGTTTCGCCAAGGCTTTAGCCAACAGCCCAGAACTTAAAACAGAGGTAAAACAGTCCGGAAAAAGTGTAACTATATCAAAGCGCACAGTAATTCGTATTCGAGAACACTAATCTTAAATTTGAATGTCTAGCAAACACAATCAGTCAATGTAGGATAGAACTACAGATAAGTTTAATCAATAGTGACTAAAAGTACCAGAACTATTGGGTTTAGGCAGGATCAAAAGTTTTTCTAATTACTTAATTTGTGTTTAAATATTGTCACAACTACATTTAAATTAATAATCTGACCAAGTTAACAACTTCCAGGATGCATAGGACCAGCCTCAAAAAAAGCGTGTTAAGACCTGATGAACCCCAATACCAGAGGGAAAAAGGACACTTTTTTTAACGGGGGAACCCCCGACACAGAAGTGTCATCTCTAGTCTCCCAAGCATTATTTTGCCAGTCTGGAAAAAGTGTACAGGTGAAAAACAAGGTACTGGCTTTGAGAAACTGCAAAGGACACATGAATATTGAGGCTTCGTGTGTATCAGTCCACAACTGGAATCGGCAACTTAATCCGAAGCCTACTGTAGACAGGTTTATTCTCAAAACCTCGACTGCGCTCAGTGTTCACCCCGATCTGCAATGTCTACGACGCGCTGCGCCTACCTTTGCTTAGTCATAGCCCATACCTTGTTAAATTCACCTGAAGTTGTTGACAGGAGAAACATAATGCCGCAATTAAAAGCTAAATCGCTGGAAATGAGGACACCCCAAGCAACTAAAACAGCCGTGCTGGTTATCGGCGGCGCAGAAGATAAAGTTCATGGACGCGATATCCTGAGAACTTTTTTTGGTCGTGCTGGTGCGAGTAAGGCCTATATTACAATTATTCCATCTGCTTCCCGTGAACCCGCTATCATCGGTGGTAGATATATTCGCCTTTTTGAAGAAATGGGTGCGGAAAAGGTCGAAATTTTAGACATCCGCGAACGCGAACAATGTGAAACAGCCCAGATCAAAGAATCATTGGAATCCTGTAGTGGGGTATTTCTCACGGGAGGCGACCAATTACGTCTTTGTGGTGTACTGTCAGATACACCGGCAATGGAAATTATCCGTCAACGGGTACGAGCCGGACAACTGACCCTAGCAGGAACTAGTGCCGGGGCTGCTGTCATGGGGCATCACATGATTGCTGGTGGTGGTAGTGGTGAAACTCCGAATCGTTCCTTGGTCGATATGGCAACGGGTTTGGGTTTTATTCCAGAAGTGATTGTTGACCAACACTTTCACAATCGTAATCGCATGGGTCGCTTAATTAGTGCGATCGCAGCTCATCCAGACCGTCTAGGTATTGGCATTGATGAAGATACCTGTGCCGTATTTGAACGTGATGGTTGGCTACAAGTTGTAGGTAAAGGCAGTGTGACCATTGTCGATCCCACAGAAGTCACCCACACCAATGAGCCTCATGTCGGCGCTAATGAACCTCTGACTGTGCATAATTTACGACTGCATATCCTCAGCTATGGCGATCGCTACCACCTGTATCAACGCACTGTATTACCTGCCGTGCATCGCATCTCTAGCTGACAAAATAAAGTATCCCAAGTTACACCTTGGATTAAACGTAATCAAAGTCTGTATTGTTGCTTGCGGCCGGATGCATCACTGATTTTGTTTCTGGCTGTAAAAAAATCATAAGGATACCATGAAAAAAGAAAAAACTGTTTATTATGAACAGTTTAGCGGTCAATTTCAGTAAGAAACTAGAATTTTGGTTCCGAATCTCCATCTACCTATTCCCATGAGAATCCTCAAGATCCAGACCTTACGTGGCCCAAACTACTGGAGCATTCGACGCCACAAGCTGATCGTTATGCGCCTCGATTTAGAAAACCTTGCCGAGAACCCCTCAAACGAAATCCCTGGCTTTTATGAAGGATTAGTAGAGGCGCTACCAAGTCTGGAGGGTCACTATTGCTCCCCTGGCTGTCGTGGCGGTTTTCTGATGCGGGTCAAAGAAGGCACCATGATGGGACACATCGTGGAACACGTAGCTTTAGAACTCCAGGAATTAGCTGGAATGTCTGTAGGCTTTGGGCGCACCCGTGAAACTGCCACACCTGGAGTTTTCCAGGTAGTGATCGAGTACCTGAATGAGGAAGCAGGACGCTACGCTGGACGAGCAGCTGTGCGGCTGTGCCAAAGTATCGTTGATAGAGGTCGTTATCCAAAAGCAGAACTCGAACAAGATATCCTAGACCTCAAAGACTTATGGCGGGAATCCTCTTTAGGTCCTTCCACAGAAGCCATTGTTAAAGAAGCCGAAAAGAGAGGTATTCCCTGGACACAGTTGAGTGCGCGCTTTTTGATTCAGCTGGGTTACGGCGTGAATCAGAAGCGGATGCAGGCAACCATGACCAATAAAACTGGCATTTTGGGAGTGGAACTCGCTTGCGACAAAGAAGCTACCAAACGCATTCTCGCAGCAGCTGGAGCGCCAGTACCTAGAGGTACGGTGATCAACTTTTTAGATGACCTCGAAGAAGCAATTGAATATGTTGGCAGCTATCCCATTGTCATCAAACCATCAGATGGTAACCACGGACGTGGTATCACTATTGATATTAGAAGCTGGGATGAAGCCGAAGCCGCTTACGAGGCTGCCAGGCAAGTTTCTCGGTCAATTATTGTTGAGCGTTATTACCTTGGGCGAGACCATCGGGTACTAGTTGTAGACGGCAAAGTTGTAGCCGTAGCCGAACGCGTACCAGCCCACATAGTTGGTAATGGTAGATCCACCATTGGCGATCTAATTGCCGAAACCAACCAAGACCCCAACCGTGGTGATGGTCACGATAAAATCCTCACGAAAATTGAACTAGACCGCAACAGTTACCAACTACTAGAAAGACAAGGATACACTCTCAATAGTGTCCCACCAAAAGGAGTAATTTGTTACCTGCGGGCAACGGCTAATTTAAGTACAGGTGGCAGTGCGATAGATCGCACCGATGAAATCCACCCAGAAAATGTTTGGCTAGCACAAAGGATAGTAAAAATTATTGGTTTGGATATAGCTGGACTGGATATTGTTACCACAGATATTAGTCGTCCCCTGCGAGAGACCGATGCTGTAATAGTTGAAGTTAATGCTGCTCCAGGTTTTAGGATGCACGTTGCCCCCAGTCAAGGAACTCCCCGCAACGTTGCTGGATCTGTCATGGATATGCTGTTTCCCAACGAACAGTCGGGAACAATTCCCATATTAAGTGTCACAGGTACTAATGGTAAAACTACTACTACTCGACTGTTAGCACATATCTATAAACAAACAGATAAAGTAGTTGGATATACCACAACAGATGGAACCTATATCGGTGAATACTTAGTGGAATCTGGAGATAATACCGGGCCGCAAAGCGCTCATGTCATTCTAGAAGATCCAACTGTAGAAGTGGCAGTTCTGGAAACGGCTCGTGGTGGTATTCTCCGCTCTGGACTAGGGTTTGAAATGGCTAATGTCGGTGTCGTGTTGAATGTAGCTGCGGATCATCTAGGCATAGGCGATATAGATACTATCGATCAGTTAGCTAATCTGAAGAGTGTTGTTGCTGAAGCTGTATTTCCTGATGGTTACGCAGTGCTTAACGCTGATGATCACCGCGTTGCGGCTATGGCAGAAAAAACAAAAGCTAATATTGCCTATTTCACCATGAATCCCGACTCGGAATTAGTGCGAAAGCACGTCCAACAGGGAGGAGTAGCGGCGGTTTATGAAAATGGCTATCTGTCAATTGTCAAAGGTGATTGGACGCACCGCATTGAAAGGGCAGAAAATATTCCCTTGACAATGGGTGGACGTGCGCCGTTTATGATTGCCAATGCTTTAGCAGCAGCTTTGGCAGCCTTTGTCCAAAACGTCACAATTGAGCAGATTCGTGCTGGCTTGAAGACCTTCCGTGCTTCTGTGAGTCAAACGCCAGGAAGAATGAATTTATTTAATTTAGGTAAATACCATGCGTTAGTAGACTATGCTCACAATCCAGCCAGTTATGAAGCTTTGGGTTCTTTTGTCCGCAATTGGACTACAGGAGAGCGTATTGGTGTAGTTGGTGGTCCTGGCGATCGCCGTGATGAAGACTTTGTTACACTGGGTAAATTGTCAGCAGATATTTTTGACTACATAATTGTCAAAGAAGACGATGATACTAGGGGACGTTCACGGGGATCAGCTTCAGATTTGATTACTAAAGGCATCACCGAAGTTAATCCAGATTCCCGTTATGAATCTATTTTGGATGAAACAGCCGCCATTAATCAAGCTTTAGATATGGCTCCTGATAACAGTCTGGTGGTAATTTTGCCAGAAAGTGTTAACCGGGCGATTAAGTTGATCAAGCTGCGCGGTTTAGTCAAAGAGGAGGTACAGCCACAAAATACCTCCACGACAATGTTAGATCCCCAAAATGGGGTGACATCTTCTGTAATCAATACTTTGCCTTAGTCATACAGTAGAGACGGGTTAATCGCGTCTCTACCACTGGCTATTACTATTTGTGTTCCACATTTTTATCATCATCAGAGTTTAATTCTTCCTTAAAACCCCGTAAAGTTTTACCCAGTGCATTTCCCAATTCTGGGATTTTTTTAGGGCCAAAAATTACAATGGCGACGATAGCAATTATTACTAATTCCGGCCATCCCAGTCCAAACATTATCTTTCTCCTGTCAAGGCTTTCTCATTCACTATAGACATTAAGAGACTGCTTCTTGGGTTATTTCCATATCTAACCAGTCGCTTAATTCATGGGCTAACCATTCTAGTTCCGCTTCAGATTCAATAGCACCTGAATTAACACTAAGCTGATACTTTCGTACTCCTGCCCAAATCTCTAATTGCGCCGCCACTGTAGTTTTATCACCGTCTGAGTCTTTAGTAATGTGTCTGGGAACATACACCAGTTTAGTGATACTGTTTCTGGGGGATGGCTGGGGACGATAAGACTTGAATCCCCATAATTGATATTGCAAGGCGATTTCCTGATCATCTAAATCTAGCTTAATTTTGCCAAATAACCCCATAAGTAAGGTTCCTAACAAAAACCAGCCCACCCCCCAAAAAGGCAATGAGAACAAAGCAAAGGGGAGGTTGAGAGGAAAAGGAGCAGTAGAAAGAGCGCCAATTGTCCAAAACAGGATAAAGGCATTCCAAAAAACTGTAAAAAAACCTGTAAGTAACATATCCAGCTTAAAACCCACGGGTGGAATCAGAATTTTGAGATAATCTGAGTTTTTCGTGAGTTGAAGTTTACTTCCAGTAGGTTTGATAATATTTATGGCATGGGAACTATTCAATTCAGATTCGTTTAAAGCTTTCAAAGCTTCCACAGCAGAACCTAGCCGCCGTTCCAAACTCGCTTCAGTCATCCACTGTAACCAGCGAGTTAAACCTGAACTAAGATGAGCCAATGGCTCAAACTGAATGCGAAAATCTTTTTGAGGTAAATCGGCGGGATGAGTACCCGTGCTTAAATAAATTAAAGTTGCACCTAAACTATAAAGGTCAGAAGCCGGAACAGTCCGCGCCCCAAATTGCTCTTGTGGCATATAGCCATAAGTACCCACCACAGTCCTAGTTCCTGCTTCAGCTGCGAGGACAGTTTGTACTGAGCCAAAATCTACTAGATAAACTTGACCAACGCTATTACCAGAACGTTCACCCAATAAAATATTGCTAGGCTTAAGATCACGGTGAATTACAGGGGGATGCAGCCCGTGTAAGTAGGTGAGAATTTCTAAAACTGCTATGGCTAACTGTTTTATATCCGCTTCTGTAAAAGTCCGGCCAGCTTGTAAGTATTGCTCTAATGTTTTGTGGGGAATATAACTCTGTACTAAAGCAAATCCCTTAATACTGGGTGAATTTAATTCAAAATAGTCTAAATAGCGAGGGATGGCGGGATGGGACAAAGATTTTAAGGTTTCGGCTTCACGCTCAAACAGCTTGAGATCGTCCCATTCAAAGTCACTATTAAACGAGAGTAACTTGATGACTACCAATTCCCCAGTTAGTTGATCCCTAGCTAATAACGTCCGCCGCCCTGATTTTTTTCCCAATAGCTGCTGGACTTCGTAGCGGTGGTCTAAAATTTCGCTGACCATTATGATTGCTGATAACGGTGTATTTAAACGCTTTTTTAGCTGATAGCTTGTCAAATTTAGCAAGCTGATATCTTTAAGTATAATTGTGTCTTTCTATGACTTCTAAACTTTGGCCTTATATTACTCCTGGTATTCCTGATGAATTATTTGAGCATTTACCTGGTATTCCCTTCACTCAGCGAGAAGTTCGGCTGTTATTGATTTCTCAACTGCGTCTGCGAAAGGATTCAGTATTATGGGATATTGGGGCGGGAACGGGAACAATTCCTGTAGAAGCTGGGCTGCTGTGTCCTGGTGGACAAATTATTGCAGTAGAACGGGATGAAGATGTAGCGAAATTAATTAAGCGTAACTGCGATCGCTTTGAAGTCCAAAATGTGCAAGTAATTGAAGGTAACGCCCCAGAATGTTTACATGACCTAAAATTAACCCCTGACCGCGTTTTTCTGGAAGGTGGAAAACCTATACAGGATATTTTGCCCGCCCTATGGGATTATTTACCACCATCAGGTAGAGTTGTGGCCACAGCTGCTAATCTAGAAGGTCTGTATGCTATTTCTCAAAGCTTCTCGGTGTTGCGAGCCAGAAATATTGAAGTCGTGCAATCTGCTGTTAACCGCTTGGAAACGCGCGGCTTTTCTCAAACCTTTGCGGCTGTCGATCCCATTTTTATCCTGAGTGGTGAGAAACTAGACTAGATTGGGGACTAAGGGCTGGGGACTAGTGACTGAGGATACTTCGACAGGTGTTACAGTGAGCTTGCCAAACTGCTCAGAGCATCGCAATGCATCGCTGAGAACTAGGAAAATGTTTTCCTTACTTTTAATACCCAATACCAATACCCAATACCTCATTCAAAATATTTATATGCCTTGGTCTCGAATTATTAGTGGAATTATAGCGATCGCCCTTGCTTTACTAGCAACTCTATTGGGTGGCTGGTACTTTACTATTGCCATTGCGGTAGTTGTCTTTTTAGGTCAAGAAGAATATTTTAATTTGGTCAGAGCTAGAGGTATTTTTCCTGCTGCTAAAACCACCATGTTTGTTAGCCAAGCCTTACTAGTAATTTGTAACCTGAACGACACCTTAGCTGATGCTGTCATGCCAATAGCTGGAACACTGATTTGTTTTTACTTACTGTTTCAGCCCAAAATGGCGACAATTTCCGATATTTCCGCCTCCATTATGGGACTATTTTATGTGGGCTACCTATCCAGTTATTGGGTACGCTTACGCACTCTTGGTAGTCTAGCTAGCAGCAATCTGCCTCTGGGTGGTTACTGGCCTACAGATTGGACAGATATTCTACAGCCAAACAGTTTCGCATCTTTACCACAAGGGTTAACTTTAACAGTTTTGACTTTCTTGTGTATTTGGGCTGCTGACA
This sequence comes from Nodularia harveyana UHCC-0300, assembly GCF_034931085.1. Lineage (NCBI taxonomy): Bacteria > Bacillati > Cyanobacteriota > Cyanophyceae > Nostocales > Nodulariaceae > Nodularia > Nodularia harveyana. The sequence goes on from NZ_JAYGHG010000024.1 coordinate 57,696, forward strand.
TTGGTGCTTACGTTATTGGTAAATTTTTTGGTAAAACCCGTTTGTCTGACATTAGCCCTAAAAAAACTGTTGAAGGTGCTATATTTGGGATTTTCGCTAGCATCACCGTAGGTTTATTAGGGTCTTATTATCTGCATTTACCAAAAGTTTTATTCACTGGTGTATTACTAGGTTTGCTGATTGGTATTGCCAGTCTTTTGGGAGACCTTACCGAGTCTATGCTCAAGCGTGATGCTGGGGTGAAGGATTCCGGTCAGTTGATTCCTGGTCACGGCGGTATTCTAGACCGCACTGATAGTTATATCTTTACAGCCCCGTTGGTTTACTATTTTGTCACACTTTTATTACCGTTGATAGCAGATATCTAAGCTGTGGTTATTAGTCATTAGTCATTGGGAGATTTCCCCTTTCAAGGATTGACATTTATTTTTCCTTCGCATACCAGCTTACCAGGGTTTAAAGTGAGTTCTTGAAGATTGACATCTGAGCCAAGATCGAGATTGTAAGTATGTTTATTTTCTAACAGTGCTACTTGGTTTTGGATCAGTTGAATATTGTCTAGCTTTAACTCATGACCATTGATTAATTCTAAATTAAAACCAATCTCAATCGGCTCAGGTTGACTAACAGATGATATAATACCTTTAATCATAATTTCATCATTACCAAGGACTATTTTTTCCCAGGAAACTAACTGAGATTTTAAGGAATATTCCGGTAAAATTTCCCCAACTACATCATTTAAAGCCGTGGATAATAGTTCAGATACAAGAGAACTATTGAGATCCTGTTCCTCAACAATCAAATTACCAACTACTGGTACTATTTCTAATAGTTTTACTGGTTGACCTTTGAGTATTGCCCCTATATTCACCTGAATATTTTCTGCTATAAGTTGGATTCGCGTAATATGAATTCCTTTATACACAGCACCAGTGGCAATAATAGATACCCAGGGAATAGAACCAGAGAGAATTTGGCGATCGCCCGCATTGATTTCAACCTCTAACTGCGATACTTGGCTGACTTGTGACTTTAACCAAAGCTTAAGCGCTGTTGTCAGCACGTTTGTAATGATACGGATCTTCTGCGACTTTTTAATTGGTAGTTTTTCCATTAAACCAGTTTATTGATGTTTATTTGCTTCACAGTAACTCAACTGAAATAAGCCTTAAATCTAACATCAATAGCTAGTTATCACAAAACGCTCACATTATACTGATTATCTTGAAACTTTAGGTCATAGACATTAATTACAGCATGGAGGCTCGGTTACAAAAAATTTTGGCTCAATGGGGTATTGCATCACGTCGTGAAGCTGAAGAAATGATTCGGCGATCGCGCGTACACATCAACGGCTCATTAGCCCATTTAGGTCAAAAAGTTGACCCAGAAAAAGATCAAATTTCAGTAGATGGTCAGCTAGTATCGCCTCACCAGCGCCCTCCCTTAATATATCTATTGCTACATAAACCAGCCGGAGTAGTTTCCACCTGCTACGACCCACAGGGAAGAAAAACCGTTTTAGATTTACTCCCCGAAGAACTAAGTAAAGGTTCAGGTTTGCACCCAGTTGGTCGTCTAGATGCTGACTCAACAGGAGCATTAATTTTGACCAACGATGGAAACTTGACATTTGGACTCACCCATCCTCGTCACAGTATTCCCAAGACTTATGAGGTTTTAGTTAAAGGACATCCAGCCGAAACAATTCTAGAAATATGGCGTAAAGGTGTAATCTTAGAAGGGAGAAAAACACGTCCTGCTACAGTGATTTTGATCAAAAGACTTGCAAAAAATAGCCATTTAGAAATAATTTTAAAAGAGGGGAGAAACCGACAAATTCGCAAAGTTGCCGAACAATTGGGATATCCAGTCATTAGGCTACATCGTACTTCTATCGGCCCCATCCAACTACAAATGCCAAAATTACCCCTTTTAAAAGCAGGTAACTATCGTTCTCTTAAACGTGCTGAAATTCGCTTTCTGCAAGAGCAAATCAAGCATCTACCAATTCAAGATTCAGCTGAGGTCAGGAGCGGAATAAAAGCATGAAATGGCTAAAAAGTAAAGATAAAGAGCAGCCCAAACTGCCATTAAAACAACAACAAGAGAAAAAATTGGCAGAACTGGGCGATCGCCTGTGTGCTTCTCGTCAGGAAAAGGCTTTATCACTAGAAGAAATGGTAGCTTTGACCAAAATACCCCTGCGGCTGCTAGAGGCAATTGAACAAGGTAATTTAGATGATTTGCCAGAACCAGTTTATCTTCAGGGTTTAATCAGGCAATTTGCCGACGCATTAGGCTTTAATGGCGTAGAATTTGCTAGCAGTTTTCCTCTCGGCGGACATAAACGTGTCAGTTCACCCCCTACCAAGAAAAAGAAATCAAAAAGTTTACAACTGCCCTTTCAACGTTACTCAATTGCTTTCATACGTCCTACTCATCTTTACCTGCTCTACATATCTATCATTGTCTGCTCTGTTAGTAGCTTATCCAATATTCTGAATAATAATGCTGTGAACTACAGCAATCAACAGCCAGGAACAGAAAAGGTTTTCAACACTTCCCCAAATCAATTAAAATCCCAAATTTCAGCTAATTTAAACGGCATTAGTAGCACTGGTAATCCCACCAATAAAAGTGAGTCAGTACATATTGGTGTCACCTTAAAAGCATCATCCTGGATTCGTGTAGTTGCTGATGGTCAAATCCAGTTTGAAGGAGTTCTAGCAAAAGGAACTCAGCGCAGTTGGAAAGCCCAAGAAGAACTAACAGTAAAAACTGATAATGGCGGTAGTGTGTTGATGAGTATTAATCAGCAAGCCGCTCAAGAAATGGGAGAACCAGGAAAACAAAAGGAAATCAAGATTGGTACTAGACCAATTAATTAACCAGAAAATCGGTTATGGGACATTCCCGCCCATAACCCTGAAAACAACTGACTGCTATTTCTGACTACCTAATTTAGTTCTTTCCAGGACTTACGCAAAACCTACTTCAAATACTGTCATTGCGACGTAAGGAAGCAATCTCAAACCCCGATGTTTCTTTAAAATGCGTAAGTCCTACTTTCATAATTTTAAGTAAGTCCTGAATTTATTTACCCTGGGGTGAGCGTCCATAAAGTTGAGTGAGATGCTTCAGTCGCTCTCCTAGTTCTGCTGTCAACAACGATGGCTGATAACGCCAACCCCAATTCCCCTCAGCAGTACTGGGAAAATTCATCCGCGCCTCAGTTCCCAAACCTAAAATATCCTGCAAAGGAATAATTGCTTGATTGGCGATAGAACTCAAAGCTAATCTAATAACATCCCACTGGATACCTTCAGAACTCACACCACCTAAATATAGGAGTAAGTTACGCTTTTCCCAATCATTAGCTTGATTGAACCAACCTACAGTTGTGTCATTATCATGAGTTCCCGTGTAAACTACAGCATTACGTATATAGTTAAAAGGTAAAAACGAATTACCAGGATCTGAACCAAAAGCAAACTGCAAAACCTTCATACCGGGAAATTCGTATTTATCCCGCAGTGCTTCAACTTCTGGCGTAATTACCCCCAAATCTTCTGCTAAAACTGGGAGCGTACCCAATTGAGCTTTAATCACATCAAACAACTCATCTCCTGGAGCCTTCATCCACACTCCATTCATGGCGGTTTTTTCTCCTCGTTCCACAGCCCAGTAAGCTTCAAAACCCCGGAAATGGTCAATGCGAATTACATCTATGTAATCTAGCATCGCTTCAAAACGACCTAACCACCATTTAAAGTCTTGTTTTTGTAATTCTTCCCAGTCATAAACAGGATTACCCCATAATTGACCAGTTTCGCTAAAGTAATCTGGTGGAACTCCCGCCATTAAAGCAGGTTCTCTAGTCTCTTCATCTAAACAAAAGATATTCGGGTGCGCCCACACATCAGCACTATCTTGGGCTACATATATCGGAATATCGCCAATAATGAAAATTCCGCTCATGTTGGCATAAGACTTGAGTTCTGACCACTGGCGAAAAAATTCAAATTGGACAAATTTATAATAATAAATTTCAGCCCCTAATTTTTCCTTGGCTTCCTCTATTACTGCTGGTTCGCGCTTAACAAGTTCCGCCTCCCAAGTGTGCCAACTGGTATCATTATGATGATCTTTCAGCGCCATAAATAAGGCGTAATCATCGAGCCAATAGGCTTTACTTTCACAAAAACCTGCAAATTCTTTTTCTTGTAAAGCTGTTGCTTTAACTTGAAAGTTTTCGCAAGCTTTTTTGAGTAATGCAGTTTTAAGGGACTTGACTGGCTCGTAATCTACCTGCAATTCGTCAAATACTGGTAAATTAGCAAAGTCTTCTTCAGCTAATAAACCTTGTTCTTGCAGTTGTTCTGGACTGATGAGCATGGGGTTTCCCGCCATTGCTGAATATGCTGCATAGGGAGAATTACCGTATCCAGTGGGACCTAAAGGTAAAACTTGCCAATATTGCTGGTCACTTTCTCTGAGAAAATCAATAAATTTGTAGGCTTCTAAGCCTAAATCTCCAATACCAAATCGACTGGGAAAAGATGTAGGATGCAGTAAAATTCCACTGGATCTAGGAAAAGGCATATTTAACTTCAAATATAGCAACGAGATATTCCATCGAATCTATCATGCTGGGGTCAACATTGAAAGCTGTCTGAAGATCGAAGGATATGGCAAAAGTCGAAAGTCAAAAGTCAAAAGTTGTAGGGTGGGTTAGGCGCACAAGAATCAGATGATGAGCAAGATTTGCATAAGTTGCGCCGTAACCTACCTTTGCGAGGTAAATGGTGGGTTAGCGATAGCGTAACCCACCCTACATTTATCTGTATATAGAACTAAAATCTAAAATCTAAAATCCAAAATTATATGGCTTATAGAAATCCTGCACCGACGATTGATATCATCATTGAGTTGGTTGATCGTCCACATCGTCCGATAGTGTTAATTGAGCGCCATAATTCGCCTTTGGGTTGGGCGATTCCTGGTGGTTTTGTGGATTATGGTGAGGCGGTGGAAGTGGCGGCGCGGCGGGAAGCTGAGGAGGAAACGGGTTTAAAGGTGGAGTTAATTGAACAGTTTTTGGTCTATTCTGACCCTGGGCGGGATGCCCGTCAGCATACTATTAGTATCGTGTTTTTAGCTAGGGCGATTGGGGAACCAATGGCGGGTGATGATGCTAAGAATGTCGGTATTTTTGAATCTTGGTGTGTGCCGAGTAATCTATGTTTTGATCATGACCGGATTTTGCGGGATTATTGGCGGTATCGGGATTATGGGTTGCGTCCTCGGTTGGGTTTTGATTAATGAACTACATCTTTTTTGTCTCACGCAAAGGCGCAAAGGCGCAAAGGAAGAAATACTGAAAACAAAAGTATGGTCTGAATGAATGAAAACTGCTGTGATTTCTGCGATTATACTGGGTTTGTGGTATTTTAGGGTGCTTTATGGATGCTAAGGAGTTGTTGGAGAAATATGCACAGGGTCATCGAGACTTTAATAGTGCAAATTTAAGAGGGATAAACCTCAAAGGTGCCGATTTAAGTGGAATCAACCTAACTGGTGCTGACTTAACTGGGGCTGATTTAAATGATGTTAACCTCAGCAAAGCAAATCTTCAAGGAGCAAACTTCACTAGAGCATCTTTAACAGGTGCAAATTTAAGTGATTTGCAGAACGGTTCTCAGGCAAATTTCAGTTGGGCAGATTTGAGTGGTACTGACTTGACTCAGGCGAACCTGAGTAATGCAAATTTCAGTAATGCCAACCTGGATAGTGCCAAGTTAAGTAAAGCCATTCTTACTAGCGCCAATTTTAGTAATGCTAACTTGGATAATACTAATTTTAGTGATGCAACGCTACATTCCGCAAACTTCACGGAAGCATCCCTGAAAAACGCCAACCTTGTTAGAGCAAAACTTGATAATGCTAATTTAAGTGGAGCTAATTTGCTTGAGGCTGACTTTAGTCAAGCAATTCTAACAAACGTCACTTTCAAAAATGCCAATTTACAGCTAACCAAGCTTCGAGGTGTTAATTTATCTCAAAAAGATTTTTCTGAGATGAATCTGGCTAAGGCTGATTTGGGAGCTGCTAACCTCAATGGCGTAAAGTTCAGAAAAGCCTCTCTTCAAGGAATAAATTTAGAGAAAGCAGATTTGCAAAATGTAGATTTGATGAAAGCGAATTTAGATAGTGCAAATCTCAGAAGAGCAGATTTAACCAGAGCAAATATTTACGGTGCAACCTTTAAAAATGCTGACCTAACTGGTGCGATAATGCCTGATGGGGAAGTTTACCAGCCGACAGACTCTGAAGGCGAAGTTGGTACTCCGGAAACATTGTTAGAAAAAGAGATATCTATGACTCGTGAAGTAATTCGGACTGATAACGCACCGGCTCCTGTGGGACCATATAATCAAGCGATCGCCGCTTCGGGTAAAATGATTTTTGTAGCTGGTCAAATTGCCATTGACCCCCGCCTCGGTGATGTGGTCTACACAGATGATGTTAAAAAACAAACTGAGCAGGTAATGGCTAATATGGAGGCTATTCTGACAGCATCTGGTGCAAAGTTTGAAAATGTGGTCAAAACCACAGTATTTTTAGCTGATATGAATGATTTTGCCGCCGTGAATGCGATTTATGCAAAGTATTTTTCTGAAGAAACAGCCCCAGCCCGTGCTTGTGTGCAGGTATCTTGCCTACCCAAGAATGTTTTGGTAGAGATTGATTGTATAGCAGTAATCTAAAAACTGGTGAGGGACTTCCCAGAAAATCAGGAAAAACAGGCTCCTTTACCTTAACTTAACCACTAGTTTTACTTTGCTTAACCTTTGAGGAATAGTCTTTCACTATACCTAATACTTAGCGCAGTTACTTTCAAAAAATCTAATTTTTTGACAAAAATTTACTAGTACCCCGCATAGTGACATAGCAGCTAAGTGGGTATTTTTTTGTGAGTTTAAATTGCGCTTCAGGATACAGCTTGAGGTAACTCTCAAAGCCAAGCATTCAATTATTAGTGGAAATCATGATTATCCAAAAACTTATCGCCTGTATCACTCCATCCGCTTTTCTCTTGGGAATCATGGCGAGTCCAGCAGCAGCAGTTTCCCTCACGCCTATCGGTAGTTATAGCACGGGAATTTTTGACAATAGTGCGGCGGAAATTCCCACCTATGACCCAGTAAGTCAACGGCTGTTTGTGGTGAATGCAGCAGCCAAAACCATTGATGTCATCGGCATTAGCGACCCGACAAATCCATCATTGCTGTTTAATATTGATATCAATACTTATTTCTCTGGTGGTAATGCTAATAGTGTCGCCTTTAATAATGGCATCCTAGCAGCAGCAGTGGAAGCGCCTGTTACCCAAGATTTAGGCCAGGCTTTATTTTTTAACGTTGATGGTAATTTTCTCGGTAATGTCGCAGTGGGAGCGCTCCCTGATATGCTGACTTTCACTCCCGATGGTCAGCGTTTGTTACTGGCTAATGAAGGGGAGCCGAACAATGACTATACTATCGATCCAGAAGGTTCGGTGAGTATCGTCGATTTAGATTTCTCGAATCTTTCCAATTCTAATGTGATCACTGCTGGCTTTACTCAGTTTAATAGCCAAATCGACCAGTTGCGGAATGCCGGAGTCCGCATTTTTGGCCCTAATGCTTCTGTAGCCCAGGATTTAGAGCCTGAGTACATTACAGTTTCTCCTGATTCTCGCACTGCTTGGGTATCTTTGCAGGAGAATAACGCCATTGGAGTCCTGGATCTGATTAACAATCAGTTTACCGACATCATTCCTTTGGGATTTAAGGATTATAGCCTGGCAGAGAACGGTTTTGATGCTAGCGATCGCAATGATGCGATTAATATTGCTAACGCACCTGTTTTGGGTATGTATCAACCCGATGGTATTACTTCTTATACAGTCAACGGTAAAACCTATATTGTCACAGCGAATGAAGGTGATGCTCGTGATTACGACGGTTTTAGCGAGGAAGTGCGATTAGGTAGCAATAGTTATCAACTCGACCCCAATGTGTTCTCCAATGCTGATGAGCTAAGTCTAGATGAAAATTTAGGCCGTCTCAGAGTCACTAATGCTCTGGGTGATGCTAATGGTGATGGTCTATTTGAAGAGATATATGCTTTTGGTGGGCGTTCTTTCACCATTTGGGAATGGGATGAAGATGCTAGAACACTAAATCAAGTCTACGACAGCGCAGATGATTTTGAACAGATCACTGCACAGATTCTTCCTGACTTCTTCAACTCTAGTAATGATGAAACTGGCTTTGATTCCCGCAGTGATGATAAGGGTCCGGAACCAGAAGACGTAAAAATTGCCGAAATTGATGGTCGTTTTTATGCTTTCATTGGTTTGGAGCGTGTGGGCGGTGTCATGACCTACGATATCACTGACCCTGTGAATCCTCTCTTTGTGAACTACATTAATAACCGCGATTTCACGGTGGAGTCAACCTTGAACGGAATCACTAACCCTGCTGCTGGTGACTTGGGTGTAGAAGGTTTACTATTTATTTCCGCCGCAGATAGTCCCAATGGTCAGCCATTGTTAGTTGCAGGTAATGAAGTGAGTGGTACAACCACTGTATTCTCTATTCAGGCGCAATCAGTTCCTGAGCCAGGATCTATTTTTGGCTTAATGGTGCTTGGTTCAATGGGTATCCTGAAATTCAAGCGTAAGCACTAAAAAAACTGAATTAAGTAGGTAGAACAATCTATGGATATCTGACAAATACAAGGATTTGGAGAGTTTTGCATCATGTCAGATATTTGGGGTTGTTTCTGCCTACCTACTTCAAATCCAATATGCTTCAGGTCAAAGTCATTGTTTTCAGGTATCGCTCAAGGGTTTGAGATTTACTTTGTATGCAATGACGATAAATATTTTATTCCTGTTTATACCACATATCGACAAAAACGACAAACTTTTTTAATATTTTTTATTCTATACCGATAAATACTTGTAAATTTGCCACATTATGTATATTTATGTAAAATAAAGTATACATAGTTTATTCTCAAACTAAAGTCAAAACTCTCCAAAATTCCTCTTGGGAAAAAACCAGATAATAGGGAAATATTTATACTCAAATCCAATTTTTTCAGGTGATAAAAATATTTATTTTGGCATGGACAGCAAGATGGTAAATATTTTCTGGCGATTCTCAGGGGAGTAAAGTACAAATCTAGCTTTGTGTATTTGTGATTTGTAATTTTCTGATTTACTCCACCTAGTAATAAAGTTTCATATTAATTCCAGGGAAATAGTAATCGGAAAAAAGCTGACAAATTAGCTAGATATGTCTGTGAGTATTACAAGTTAGTCAATTAATAAATACACAGGATTTTGCGGGAAAAACTACCTTTTAGGAGTAAAAGAGATGATTTTGAATGAAAAAATCCCTAAGAAACAGGTAAAGTTACCAATGGATAATGGCTCATTAAATGAGGTAGTTAATCGCCAATTACATTCAAAAATCCTGGAGTCTTCTTGTTACCGTTGGGATTTTGGTCGCTATCCATCGGCTACTGTGAAGCTGTTCTCCTGTTTTTTTCTACTAAGTATAGGATTATTAACGGCTAGCTGTGGAACCGTACCCAAGGAATCGGCTCACGCGCAATCTCAGCAAAAGGCATCACGTACTGAAAATATTACACCTGTTGATGTGGCGATCGCCCGCACGGATTTTTTGAAGGTACAACCAAGTTATACAGGGAATACTACGCCATTTAGTACCGTATCATTGCGATCGCAAGTAGAAGCCAGACTCTTAGCCCTCAGCTTAGACGTAGGAGATAGAGTCACCAAAGGACAGAACGTCGGATTATTAGATGACACCCTGCTATTAACATCATTAAAACAAGCAGAAGCCGAACTAGCATCCCTTCAATCCGAAGTAGCTAGAGCCAAAACCGAGGTCAGTAACGCCCGCGCCGAAGTAGAAAGAGCGCGATTAGAATTAGTCCAAGCCCAAGCCGACTCCCAACGCCAACAAGAACTTTTCCAAGCTGGTGCAATTTCCCAACAAAGCGCCCAACAGTCCCGCACCACCGCCCAAACAGCAGCCCAATCACTACGAGCTTCTGAAGAACAAGTACGTACAGAACAGCAAGCTGTCGCCGCCGCCCAAGGTAGAGTCGTAGCCCAGCAAGCCGTAGTAGCTCAATTTAAAGAGCGCAGATCCTACGCCCGCTTAACCTCCCCCATAACTGGTGTAATTACCCAAAGAGTCACAGAACCAGGTAATCTCCTGCAACCAGGAAATGAAGTCTTGCAAATTGCCGACTTTAGCCGCGTAAAAGTCCTAGTGCAAGTTTCGGAATTAGAACTATCCCAAATTCAGGTAGGACAATCTGTGCAAGTAAGCCTAGATGCTTTCCCCAATGAATCATTAATTGGCAGAGTTACACGCATCTCCCCTGTAGCCGATCCCACAGCTAGATTAATCCCAGTAGAGGTAGTAATTCCCAATAACGATAATAAAATTGGTAGTGGATTATTAGCAAGAGTCAAATTTACCCCCCAGACATCACAGCGAGTAGTGGTGTCCCAAAGAGCGATTCAAAAAAACAATAATTCTTCTGACTCCACCACATCTGAGAGCAATTCCCAAGATACTACTGGCAATATATTCGTAATTACAGATACTGAAGGTAAAAATAAAGTCACGGCGCGTACTGTTACTTTAGGTAATAAAGCGGATGGCAACGTAGAAATTTTATCTGGCTTGCAACCAGGGGAACGCTATGTTGCTCGTAGTGGTAGACCTTTAAAAGATGGTGACTCTGTAATTCCTTCAGTTCTCTCGGAAACCGCAGAGTAAAAATTAACAACGACCTTTTGAGCTTTTCATTGAGCAGGTTTAATTGGAGATTAGGAAGAGATGCAGGACATACAAAAGAGCGGCGGATTTAGTATCAGCACTATTTCCATCCGCCGACACATCGGTACACTCATGCTGGCGATCGCAGTATTGGTAATGGGTGTATTCTTTATTATCAAAATACCAGTAGATTTACTCCCCTCAATTACCTATCCTCGAATTGGTGTACGAATAGCCTCACCGGGAATTTCTCCAGAGGTAGCCATTGATGAAATTACCAGACCTTTAGAATCAGCTTTTTCCGCCACCGAAGGCGTATTACAGATTTTTTCCCAAACTCGTGAAGGACAGGTAAGTTTGGATCTGTATTTCCAACCAGGGGGCGATATTGACCAAGCCTTAAACGATGCTACAGCTTCCTTTAATCGAGCTAGAGGTCGCTTACCCGACACCATTGAAACACCACGCTTATTCAAATTCGATCCTTCCCAGTTACCAGTTTACGAATTTGCCTTAACCTCCCCCTCCTTAGAAAGTCTCGATTTGCGGGTTTTTGCCGAAGAAGAACTAGTTCGTGAACTAGGTGTTGTTCCCGGAGTAGCTAGTGTAGACGTATCGGGAGGAGTTCAAGAAGAAGTTAGGGTTAATCTAGATTTAGATCGTTTGCAAGCCTTGGGTGTCGGTTTAACTGATGTCCTGGATGAACTGAGAGAGCGTAACCAAGATGTTTCTGGAGGTCGGCTTTTAGGGTCAAATTCTGAGCCATTGACTCGGACTGTGGGACGTTTCCAAAGTGCTGATGAAATTAAAAATTTGTCTTTTGATGTTGCTTCTTCCCCAGACTCCAATAACCAGACACCAATCTCCAATCGTCGAGTTTATTTGCGCGATTTTGCCGAAGTCATTGATGGTTCAGAACAACAGCGCATCTACGTTTCACTCAATGGCGAACCATCTGTTAAAATCAGCATCCAAAAACAGCCAGATGCTAACACAGTTAACGCTGTTGATGGTGTAAAAAAACGTTTAGCAGAACTGCAAGCATCGGGTGTAATTCCTGAAGGGACAATACTTACAGCTACCTTGGATGAGTCACAGTTTATTCGCAATTCCATTGCAAATGTTACAACTTCCGGATTAATTGGGACAGGACTAGCTGCTTTTGCGGTTTTACTCTTCTTGGGTTCGTTGCGACAAACTCTAATTATTGTGATTGCTATTCCTTTAGCCAGTTTAGCCGCCATCATCTTCATGGGAATATTTGGCTTATCCCTGAACATTTTTAGCTTGGGTGGTTTGGCTTTAGGGGTGGGTATTGTGGTAGATAACTCCATCGTCATGTTGGAGAATATTGCCGAGGGTGCAGGGATGACTCCTGGTAAAGATAGCAAAACTCGCCTCAATGCTCAGGAAATGATTCAACAGGCTGAAAGAAGTAGTCAAGAAGTGGAATCAGCCTTAATTGCTTCTACTAGTACCAACTTAGTGGCGGTGATGCCGTTTTTGCTCATCGGCGGTTTTATTTCACTACTATTTAATGAACTAATTCTCACCATTACCTTTTCTGTAGCTGCTTCCATTTTAATTGCGGTGACAATTATACCCATGTTGACCTCCCGCACTTTGTCCTGGAAGTTTTCTAGTGGTTTGAGTAAGTTTTGGTTGCTACGGGAATTTAACAGCCGCTTTGATACAGCAACAAATAGATATAGGCGGTTTTTAACTGATATATTGCGGTGGCGATTTTTAACAGTGGCGATCGCCATTTTAATCTTTGGCGGCGGTAGTTTGTGGATAGCCCCTCAAATTCCTCAAGAAATCCTCCCTCGAATTAGCACAGGACAAGCCAGTTTAAATGCTCAGTTTCCACCGGGTACGCCCCTAGAAACCAACCGCAAAGTTATGACCATAGTAGATGAAATCCTACTTCAGCAACCAGAAACTGAATATGTCTTTTCAACAGCCGGTGGCTCACTTTTTGGCACAAATGTCAACGCTAATCCCCTCCGAGGAACCAGCACCATTACCCTCAAACCAGGGACTAACACTGAAGCTTATGTAGAACGAGTCACCCAAGAATTTAACAAGCTGAACTTAGTAGGAATTCGTCTGCGCCTTTCCCCTGGTCAAGTACGGGGTTTAATTCTCAGTAACTCCCCTGTCCGGGGTGCTGATGTTGATATCATCCTTCAGGGTAATGACACAGAAAACTTAGAACAAGCTGGTCAAGAAATACTCACAGCCTTAGAAGAGCGCGCTACCTTAGTCAGATTTCGTCCTGATGCTGATGACCGTCAACCAGAACTACAAATTCGTCCTGACTGGGATAGAGTCGCAAATTTTGGCTTAAGTACTACAGAGATTGGCGACACAATTCAAACAGCCATACAAGGTAGTGTACCCACCACACTCCAACGCAGTAACCGTTTAGTTGATGTCAGAGTCCAGTTAAATGAATCATCAGTGCGAGAAGTTTCTCAATTAGAGAGATTACCTTTATTCGTTAACAATAATCGTCAAGTCCGCCTCAGCGATGTCGCTACAATTACTGAAGGACAAGCACCAGGGGAAATTCAGAGGATTAATCAGCGTCAGGTATTCATACTTGCAGGTAATTTAACTGAGGGAGCTAACCTCAGTGATGCTTTTACACAAGTAGATGCAATATTAGATAGTTTAGATTTACCTGAAGGTGTGAGTGTTTTACCCAGTTCGGCGGCTGAATCTAATCAGGAACTACAAAACTCCCTAAAACTATTAGGTGGATTAGCCAGCTTTCTAGTTTTTGTAGTCATGGCAGTACAGTACAATTCACTGATTGACCCCTTAGTAATTATGCTCACAATTCCTCTGGCTTTAGCTGGGGGAATCTTTGGTCTGTACATTACCAATACCGCAATTGGGGCGACAGTAATAGTAGGGGCAGTGTTATTGGTGGGTATTGTCGTTAACAATGCCATTATCATGGTAGAACTAGCCAATCAAATTCGTGAACGAGACAAAGTTGACAGGAAAACTGCCATTTTACAAGCAGCGCCTCAACGTTTACGTCCCATATTAATGACCACTATTACCACTGTTTTAGGTATGTTTCCTCTCGCTTTGGGAATTGGTGAGGGTTCAGAATTTTTGCAACCATTGGGTGTGGTAGTATTTTCCGGTTTGTCTTTAGCTACCTTACTGACATTATTTATCATTCCCTGTTTTTATACTATGCTCCACGACTTATTAAATTGGCGTTGGGCGAAGCCTATTTTAATCAATTTGGGTGGTTGGAGCAAAAAGTTTTACTAAAGAACTAACTCAAATTCTGCATTGGTGGGCTAGAATTAACCAAGTCATAGAGATACAGCCCGCCTACGCAGGTTTTCAACCTTGAATTTCCAGATATTTTATGAAGCTGAATTAATTTATTGACCCGCAGTTTTTAACAGCCAGATATATGGATGTCATATCTGGTTTACTACACTGTCAATTTGTTGGCTTTTGTAAAGTATAAAAAATTCTGAGCAGTGGAAAATATTGTACCCTGATGATGTATTGTAACTAAACTAATCTCTAAACCTTTAACTCACTCAGATGAGATGTGCTGTATATAAATTTAATCCCTTTTAAAACTTTGGAGGATAAAAGAAGATGGAATTTTTAAACCAGGTTTCTACTTCTAATATTCTACCAAATGTACCAGAAGATTTTCAATTATTTTTGCGAAATATCCTAGTAGAATTTAAAGACAATATTGATATAAATAAAAACGAAGATTTAGAAATTTATTTACAGAAAATTAATAGAAAAATAGACGAAGAAATACAATCCCAAACAGCAATTTTAAATCAAAAAATCAATCAATTACAATTAGATATTGATGCACACAAGCAAGCTGAAGAAACAAGAAAGCAAACTGAAAAAAGTTTTCGCAGACACAATCAGGCTCTCCAGCAACTTGTGCAAAGTGAGTCCATACAATATGATGAGTTTCCTAATTCCATAAAATATGTCACGGAAGTAGCTACTCTTGGTTTAGATGTAGACCGTGTAAGTGTTTGGTTATATACAGAAGATTATAGCAAAATTCAATGCGCCGATTTATATGAACGTCCTAGCACTTCTCATAGTCATGGTTGGGAATTGTCAGTCTGTGATTATCCCAGGTATTTTCAAGCTTTGAAAGAGCAACAAGTTATTGCAGTTGTTGATGTTCATCAAGATCCTCGCACTTCCGAATTTTCCGCCAGTTATACAGGTCCATTAGGTATTACCTCAATGCTGGATGTCCGGATTTGGTCGAGGGGAAAGGTGATTGGTGTAGTATGTTGTGAAAACTTGGGTAGTCAGCGTCAGTGGACTTTAGAAGAAGAAAACTTTATTAGCTCCATTACTGAATTTGTGCGGCTAGTGATTGAATCAAGCGATCGCAAATCTGTAGAAGCAGCTCTAGCTGTCAGCCAAAATCAGTTTCGTTTAGTCGTTGAGCAAACCGGACAATTAATTTATGTCTACGATCTTGCTGACACTTGCATTCATTGGGCAGGAGCAATTGAGGAAATTACGGGCTACACTGCTGATGAATGGGGAAAATTCGATTTAGCTACTTGGGAAGCACATATTCAACCCCAGGATCGCTCCAGAGTCTTGGCGATGTGGTCATCTGTAAGAGAAAAAACAAACCAGTATCACATTGAATATCGACTCCGGAAAAAAGATGGTTCCTATATCTATGTTGAGGATCGGGGCAAATTTTTCGTGAATTACATCACCGGAACTGGTTGTATAGCTGGGACAATGAGCAATGTGAGCGATCGCAAAAAAGCTGAAGAAGCTTTGCGCAAATCAGAATATCAATTCCGCCAACAAACTCAAACATTACAAAAAGCTCTAGAGGAATTACAAATTACTCAAGCTCAAATGATTCAGAGTGAAAAAATGTCTTCCCTGGGTCAATTAGTAGCAGGAGTAGCACACGAAATTAACAACCCAGTTAATTTTATTTATGGTAACATTACCCCGGCAAATGATTATATTCAAGACTTACTTAAAATACTTCGGTTATATCAAGAATACTATCCCCAACCAGTTCCAGTTATTCAGGAAATTAGTCAAGCAATAGATATAGAATTTTTAATTGAAGATTTACCCAAATTGTTATCTTCTATGGAAATGGGTGCAGAACGCATTCGCCAAATTGTGCTTTCATTACGAAATTTTTCCCGACTAGATGAAGCTGAATATAAACAAGTTGATATTCATGAAGGAATTGATAGCTCTTTGCTAATCTTAAAAAGTCGTCTCAAAGAAAAACCAAAGCATCCTGGTATTCAAGTTATCAAAAATTATGGCGAACTTCCGTTAGTAGAGTGCTACGCAGGGCAATTAAATCAGGTATTTATTAACATTTTAACTAATGCTATAGATGTATTAGAAGAACGAGATCAAAAACGCTCCTACCAGGAAATTGAGCAATCTCCTAGCATCATTCAGATTTCGACACAAATGCTCAACGACCAAGTAATTATGATTAGAATTAGCGATAATGGGATGGGTATACCAGAAAAAATTAAAAACCTAATTTTTAATCCTTTCTTTACTACCAAACCAACTGGTAAAGGCACGGGAATGGGTATGTCTATTAGCTATCAGATTATCAGCAAAAATCATGGAGGTAAATTTTATTATGTTTCATCCGTGGGTAAGGGTACAGAATTTATTATTGAAATTCCTTTAAAACAGCAATTTAATTTACAAATCCCCACAGGAGGCTAATAACTCTCCGAGACAATAACCCGGGGCTTTGGGTGTACTCTGTGGTTTTTTTTCATGATTTTGCATAAGTTCTGAATATTTATAAATCAAGATTTAATCAGCACAGTTTTACGTATAGCAACATTATCTAAATGAAATCGGCGGGAGAAAATAGCCGTGAGCAAAAGTTGCCAAGCAAAAGGAGAAAATACACTTTTATCGAACATCAATAGGAAACTTTGGTAACCGTTCAGGGGGGGGTGGAAGAGCGATCGCCAAAGGAGGGGCTGAGTCCTGCGGATATGCTTGTGCGTTCGCCCATCGCTAAAAATTCTCCCCAAAATCTGATAAATTAAGTGATATGGAAGA
>NZ_JAYGHG010000025.1:0-73968 GCF_034931085.1 Nodularia harveyana UHCC-0300
GACCTGAAGCTAGATTCTCACGCGTTACTCACCCGTCCGCCACTATCTCCGAAGAGACCGTTCGACTTGCATGTGTTAAGCATACCGCCAGCGTTCATCCTGAGCCAGGATCAAACTCTCCGTTTTGGTTTGTTTGTTTAAGCTCTTTTGACTGCTCTTTTTTAACTTCAGTCTAGTTATTTTATTGACTTGACGTGCAATATTTGCTGTTTTATTGCTTTCAAACTATAATATTTTCATGGTTCGGTGTTCCTTTAAACGCCGCTCGGTGGCGCTCGTCTTTCAGGCACTTATCTAATATAGCGAGCGTCTATAAGTTTGTCAACTCTTTTCTCCATTTATTTTCGATTTCTTTTTTCTCGTCTCTGAAAGCCTTATGGAGTAGGGATTTTAAGATATAGTATTCTTGGAAATTAAAAAGATAGTAATTAAATTGTGAGTAAATTTGGTGTTTTGCCGCCCAGGGTAGTTCTAGATCCTTTATTACGTGGCTGGTTGCTGGAGGATATTGGTCGGGGCGATCGCACTACAAATAGTCTATTATCTGAGGATGTCACGGCAGGAACGGCTAAATGGGTGGCTAAAGCACCAGGGATAATTGCTGGTTTACCGATTGCAGCTAGGGTATTTGAGCTTTTAAATGAACAAGTGCGTTTTGAGGCTGTTGTGGCTGAAGGTGTAAAGTGTCAGCCAGGACAGGTAATAGCAGAAATTCATGGTTCCCTGGATGCGCTGCTGATGGGGGAACGGGTGGCGCTGAATTTGGCTATGGGTTTGAGTGGAATTTCTACGCTCACACATATATATGTAGAGAAAATTGCGGATTTACCTGCTCAGTTGGTGGATACGCGCAAGACTACACCTGGGCTGAGACTGTTGGAAAAGTACGCGACGGCTGTAGGTGGGGCGATGAATCACCGGATGGGTTTGGATGATGCGGTGATGATTAAGGATAATCATATTGCGGCGGCTGGGGGTATTGCAGAAGCTATTACCCGGATTCGTTCTCGGATTCCTTTTCCTATGACTATTGAGGTGGAGACGGAAGGTTTGGAGCAGGTGAAAGTAGCATTAGAGTATCAAGCGGATATTATTATGCTGGATAATATGCCTGTGGATATGATGCGTCGGGCTGTGGAGTTGATTCGTCAGCAGGATGGTAGGGTGAAGATTGAGGCTTCGGGAAATATAACGTTGGAGACGATTCGCGCTGTGGCTGAGACTGGGGTTGACTATATATCTAGTAGTGCGCCGATTACTCAGTCGAAGTGGTTGGATTTGAGTATGAGGATTAAATAATTATCCAACTTTGACAAAGTAATGATTGGCAAGAAAGACCAGGTTGAATGCCGTCAATTACTTTGTAGTCTTAGTATAATTCTGAACTAAATTAGTTATGTGTAGAAATTTTAAATAAATTGAGTTTATGGTGCCTCCTTCCATTCAGCAAATAGCCGCTTCTCTGTTTTGGAAACTAGTTAGTGACACTTATGTTAAACAGCAGCTTTATCAGGCTGGAGTCGGTGTCCTTGATTTTATCCAAGTTGCAACAGGCAATGTCAATATTCATTCACCAGAAACTGCTGTGGAGATAGCAATCAATACTTGCCTGAGAAAGGATAGAGTGAGTCAGATCAAGGTAGCTGCGTTTGTAACTGCTTTGTATCTACAATACGATATTGAGAGAGCCGCACAGGTCGGAGGTAGTTTACTCAAACGTTTTGGCAAGTCATGGTTTCCACATATTAAAGATAGAGAATTACGTTTTGCATTAGAGGTTGATTTGGAATTGGAAAATTATCTATACAACCAAATTCTTGGTGGGAAAGATGGGAGTATTTAGTAATTGATATAGGAATCCGGTTTGATTGATGAAAAAATTAAGTATCGTAGGGTGCGTTACGGATTTCATCCTAACGCACCGTCATTAAGGCTTTGGTGCGTTACGCTACCGCTAACACACCCTACGTGTTTGTTCAATAATCAAATAGTAATCCTATAGTACCAAGTCACTAAATCTCACTCAGAGTTGGGAAGTTCTGCCGAGAATGGAAGACAGTCGAGGGTATTTTACTGTATCCTGACAGTCCTCCCTTGGACTAGACAACTATATTTTAAGGTTAAAATAATTGAGCCTTTGAGAATATCTCACTATTAGGCAGGCTTATAGCCTCGGACAAACAGATAATATCTATATATGAACGCTACACAAGAAAAACTAAAACTAAAACTTGAACAGGCTTTGGTGTCTGCTTTTGGCGATGAGTACGCTGGAGTAAATCCGATTTTGGTTTCTGCGAGTAATCCTAAATTTGGTGATTATCAGGCGAATGTGGCTTTGTCTCTGAGTAAAAGGTTGGGTCAGCAACCAAGGGCGATCGCCTCTGCTATTGTTGAGAAACTCGATGTATCTGATTTTTGCGAAACACCGGAGATAGCTGGGCCTGGTTTTATCAATCTTAAACTCAAAATTTCATATTTAGAAGCACAACTCAACGCTATTCAGGCAGATTCTAGGTTAGGAGTTCCCAAGACGGAAACGCCAAAACGGGAAATTGTGGATTTCTCTAGTCCGAATATTGCTAAGGAAATGCACGTGGGACATTTGCGTTCTACAATTATTGGTGATTCCATCGCCCGGATTTTGGAATTTCAGGGACATGATGTGCTGCGGTTAAATCACGTCGGTGATTGGGGTACGCAGTTTGGGATGTTAATTACCTACTTGCGGGAAGTTTACCCAGAAGCCCTAACTACTGCTAATGCTTTAAATATTGGCGATTTAGTCAGTTTCTACCGCAAAGCTAAACAGCGTTTTGATGAAGATGAGGTTTTTCAAGAGAAAGCGCGACAGGAAGTTGTGAGATTACAAGCAGGTGCTGAAGATACTCTTCATGCTTGGAAACTTTTATGCGAACAGTCACGGAAAGAGTTTCAGGTAATTTATGACTTGCTGGATGTGGAAGTAATGGAACGGGGAGAATCTTTCTATAATCCCCAACTTCCCTCAGTAGTGGAAGATTTGGCAAAATCTGGTTTACTGGTGGAGAATCAAGGCGCACAGGTGGTTTTCCTGGAAGGTTTTACTAACCGGGAAGGCGAACCTATGCCTTTGATTGTGCAGAAATCGGATGGTGGTTATAACTACGCCACTACAGATTTAGCAGCTTTGCGTTATCGGATTCAGCAAGATGAAGCTAAACGGATAATTTATGTAACTGATTCTGGACAAAGTAACCATTTTGCTCAATTTTTCCAAGTCGCACGCAAGGCGGGATGGGTTCCTGATGATGTGGAACTGGTTCACGTTCCCTTTGGTTTGGTGTTAGGGGAAGATGGGAAAAAATTTAAAACTCGTTCTGGTGATACTGTCAGGTTGCGGGATTTATTAGATGAGGCTGTGATTCGCGCCCGTGCAGATTTAGAAGGTAGATTGAAGACAGAAGAACGGGAAGAGAGTGAAGAATTTATTAGTGAAGTTGCTGAGGTAGTTGGTATCAGTGCGGTTAAATATGCTGATTTAAGCCAAAACCGTACTAGTGATTATATTTTCAGTTACGATAAGATGCTGGATTTGAAGGGTAATACTGCGCCCTATATGTTGTATGCTTATGCACGGATTCAGGGAATTAGCCGCAAGGGTGGAATTAATTTTGCTGAGTTGGGCGAAAATGTGAAGCTGCTTTTACAGCATGAGACGGAGTTGGCTTTGGCTAAGTATTTACTGCAATTGGATGGGGTGATTGGTAGTGTTGAGCAGGAATTGTTACCTCATCGTTTATGTGAATATTTGTATGAGTTGAGTAAGAAGTTTAATCAGTTTTATGACCGTAATCAGGGGGTAAGGGTGCTGGAAGCGGAGGAACCTTTACGGACTTCTCGTTTGGTTTTGTGTGATTTGACTGCTAGAACTTTGCGGTTGGGTTTGGATTTGCTGGGGATTCGGGTGTTGGAGAGGATGTAGGAGGAGAAGATTTTAACGCAAAGGGGCGCAAAGGTAACGCAGAGGTACGCGGAGGATTTTTATCTGTGTCTCAATGCTGGTGACACTTGGTTTTATGATAAGTAGTAATACTAATCTGAATGTGCGATCGCTATGACTGATAAAGAAATTAAACAGTTAATGGAGAGCAATGCGAAGACGGCTCAGGCTATGTTAGATGAAATTGCTGATGCTCGTCAGGAACGACAGGAACTCCGGGAAGGTATGGTACAACTGCAAAATGCTGTGGCGCGGTTGACTAATATACAGGAGTCGATCGCTAATTTGTTGGTTTCTTTGGATGGCGATCGCCCGACTATTTTGAAGAAACTCATGGCTATTGAGTGTAAGCTGGATCAGTTATTGCCAGAGGAATTAAACACTGAAGCTGAATCAACTATCCTCACAGAGATGAGTGAGGAAAAAGGTTAAGTTTCAATTAAAACAGTTACAGATGCGACGGCGATCAACATTTCATCATTTTTGTCGTTGAGTGAGGCGATCGCTCTCCCTTGTACTACCATTCCCCCAGATTCGACGGTTAAGGTTTTCCGCCCAAATGGTAGTACAGCTAAGACTTCCTCTTGTTTGACTTGTTCTGGATAAGGAACGGCGATCTGTACTTCTACAATCATGTCATTAGGATCGCTCAAACCTGCGACTTCCCAA
The DNA here is from genome assembly GCF_034931085.1 of Nodularia harveyana UHCC-0300. NCBI lineage: Bacteria > Bacillati > Cyanobacteriota > Cyanophyceae > Nostocales > Nodulariaceae > Nodularia > Nodularia harveyana. Next base: position 4,652 of record NZ_JAYGHG010000025.1, read on the forward strand.
ACACCAGGTAAGGCGTTATGTGCGATCGCATTACGCACCGCTCTGGCTGCTGCTACGGTGGGTTCCTGTCCGTGCTGATCTATTCCCATACCCATCTCAATAATTAAGCGTTGACGCGCCACAGTTACCTCCAGAAAATATTTTACTTTTCACTGTATTGCTGAATATTTTATCTACTTTGCAGTAACCTTTGTAACCAATTGAAGATAAATAATTAATCTTAAACCAAAATATCAAGGTTAAAGGCTCTGCGCTAAAATAGATTAATTGGGGTAAGAATCTCTGCTAATAGTTTCAAGAAACGAGCAATTTTACCCATTTCACTAACAATGTCTCAAGAGCATAACGAATCTATCAATATTGATCAGATAGCCAGTTTGAAACCCAAACATTTTGCTGATTTAATTAGAGCAGCGCAATTAATTTTTGACCCTGCGGCGGGATTGACAATTAGACATCTAGAAGTAAACTGGCAAGATTTTGGCATTCCTAAAGATGTAGAGCAAAATCTCAAAGACTTGGGTTTGCATTATCAATATGCTTCTCCCCACATTCCGGGTGATGTGATTTGGAGCCAATTAACTCCTGAAACTAGAGTTTGGTTCCTGAATAATAAAGATGATTTATGGAAGTTTGAGGAGGCTTTTCCAGCACTGGATGAGGACTAGCGCCGCTACGCGGAAGTCAAAAGTTAAGAGACAGTTTAACTACTGTGGTGGCGTGATCGAGTTGAAATAGTGCATTGATTTAGATAGTACTGAGGGACTTCCAAGAAATAAATTATCCAAATAAACGAACCACAGAGACGCAGAGAACACAGAGTTATGAGAGTTTGAAAGGTTTTTTGCGTTAGGTGATTGAGTATTTTTTTATTTAGAAGTCCCTAAGTGTCAATAAATGATTTTTGTTGATGCACTAGGTGAGTCTGATCACGCCAAGAATCAGTTTAAATTTCGCAGTTTAACTCGTCAGCTTTTTGGCTAAAGCGGTGATTTTCGCGGTAGTCTACGGGACAATCAATCACAGCAGGAACATCTTGGGCGAGGGCTTCTTTCAGTACGGGAATTAAGTCAGTTGCAGATTCAACTCTGTAACCTTTTAAACCCATGCTTTCGGCTAATTTCACAAAATCAGGATTACCAAAATGGACAAAGGATGAGTTACCTTTACCAAATTGATTTTCTTGCTTCCACTCAATTAATCCATAGCCACCATCATTAAATATTAAGGTGACAAAGGGAGTACCGACACGTAAGGCTGTTTCTAATTCCTGACAGTTCATCATAAAACCGCCGTCGCCAGTCACTGCAATCACTTTGCGGTCAGGAGAAACTAATTTTGCTGCTAAAGCACCAGGAATAGCGATACCCATAGCGGCAAAACCATTAGAAATTAAGCAAGTATTGGGACTATGGCTGTGATAATGTCTGGCAATCCACATTTTATGTGCGCCAACATCAGAGATTACAATATCATCTGGTCCCATGACTTGGCGTAAGTCATAAATTAATTTTTGCGGTTTGATGGGAAAACCATCATCATGGGCATATTCTTCATAATCGGCGCGAATATTTGCCCTTAAGCTGATGGCGTAAGGATTGGGTTTACTTTGTCTATCTGCTAGTTTTAAAATTTCATTGAGGGAATCGGAAATATCTCCGATAACTTCAACATTAGGAATATAACTGCTATCAATTTCTGCCGAAGTTGCTGCTATATGAATAATGGGAATGTTACCTTCAGGATTCCATTTTTTAGGGGAAAATTCGATGAGGTCATAGCCAATGGCAATTACCAAATCTGTATGATCAAAGCCACAGGTGATAAAGTCTCTTTGCTGTAATCCCACTGACCACAAAGCTAAGGGGTGAGTATAAGGAATGACACCTTTACCCATGAATGTATTCGCCGCCGGTATATTCATTTGGGTGGCAAATTGGGTAACTGCATCACTGGCATGAGCGCGAATTGCACCATTACCTACTAGGATGATGGGGTTAACTGCTTGAGAAATGGCTGCCGCAGCTGCGCGAATACAAGCAAAGGAAGCATAGCTTTTTTCGATATTATCCTTACGCAATGGCTTACCTTCTGCCGGCATAGCTGCAATATTTTCTGGTAAGTCGATGTGGACTGCACCGGGTTTTTCGGTTTGCGATCGCTTGAAGGCTTTACGGACTACTTCTGGTGTAATACTGGGGCGGACAATTTGTTTATTCCACTTGGTAACTGGGGCAAACATCGCCACCAAATCCAAATATTGATGGGATTCGATGTGCATTCTATCGGTTCCCACTTGACCTGTAATTGCTACTAAGGGCGCACCATCTAGGTTAGCATCTGCTACTCCTGTCATTAGGTTTGTTGCCCCTGGTCCGAGAGTAGAAAGGCAAACTCCAGCTTTTCCAGTTAAGCGTCCATAGACATCTGCCATGAATGCTGCACCCTGTTCATGACGTGTAGTAATAAATTTAATGGAGGAATGTTTCAATGCTTCTAAGACGTGCAGGTTTTCTTCGCCAGGAAGACCAAAAACATATTGCACTCCTTCATTCTCAAGACATTGCACCAACAATTCAGCTGTATTCATTTTATTTCCTCAGTGGTGATAAATTAAGACTGGAGATTAGTCGCAGGGTGGAAGTCAAAGGTCAAAGGTCAAAAAATTGACTGGGAATGGTTGCTTTCTTTGCACAAAGAATGGAGAAATGAACCACGAAGGTACGAAGGACACGAAGGAAAGAGGTTTTCAGAGGGTTATTGGGTAAGTCCTGATTTAGTCCGTGCTGTACCAGAGAAAAATAAATGCCAATGACTAATGACTAATGACTAATCACTTCACCCACACGGTCTTAAGATTTACGAACTCATGTATGCCTTGAATACTCAACTCTCTACCGTATCCAGAACGCTTAATCCCACCAAAGGGTAAGCGGGGATCAGATTTAACCATGCTGTTGATGAATACAGCGCCGGCTTCGATTTCGGAGATCAGGCGATCGCATTCTTGGGGATTATTTGTCCAAGCACTTGCACCTAAGCCAAAAGGTGTAGCATTAGCTAGTTGAATAGCAGCATCAATATCCGGCACACGGAATAATAATGCTACGGGTCCAAAAAATTCTTCCTGTGCGATCGCACTATCTAAGGGAATATCTGTAATTATCGTCGGGGGGTAAAAGTTACCGGGACGATCTGCTAAAGGATTTCCCCCAGTCACGACTTTTCCACCACTTTTAACGGCTGTTTGGACTTGTTGGTGTAAATCTTGGAGAATACCAGGAGTGGCTAGTGGACCAATATCAGTATCTGGTAGCATGGGATCGCCGATTTTCAGCGCCAGAAATTTATCTAAAAGTAACTTTTCAAATTCAGGGGCGATCGCATCGGCAATAATAAACCGTTTCGCCGCAATACAAGATTGCCCATTATTCAACATCCGGGCTGTGGTAGCGGTAGCAACTGCGGTTTCTAAATCAGCACTTTCTAAAACAATAAAGGGATCACTACCTCCCAATTCTAAAACTGTTTTTTTAATTTCTTGACCGGCGGCGGCGGCGAGGGATGCACCAGCAGGTTCACTGCCAGTTAAGGTAGCAGCTTTTACCCGGTGATCAGCCATAATATCGGCAACTTGGGCAGCACCGATTAACAATGTTTGAAAAGCACCTTCAGGAAAACCAGCCCGGTGAATAATGTCTGCAATTGCTAAGGCGCACTGCGGCACATTCGAGGCGTGTTTTAGTAAACCGACATTGCCCGCCATCAGGGTAGGGGCGGCAAAACGAAAAACTTGCCAGAAAGGGAAATTCCACGGCATGACAGCCAAAATTACGCCCATTGGGTCATAGCGGATAAAACTATGGCTAGCATCTGTTTTGACGGGGACATCAGCCAAAAAACTCGGTGCGTGTTCGGCGTAATAGTTACAAACCAGAGCGCATTTTTCCACTTCTGCGATCGCAGCTTTATAGGTTTTACCCATTTCCAGGGTCATTATTTTAGCAAAATCGGCTTTTTCTTGCTGTAAAATTGTCGCAGCATTTTGTAGCCATTGCGATCGCTCAGAAAAACTCGTCTGGCGATAGTCTGTAAAAGTCTGACCAGCCAAATCTAGTTTACAGGCAATCTCTCTATCCTTGAGTGGTTCAAAGACTTTGATTGTCTCCCCAGTGGCGGGATTAATGGTGGCGATAGCCATTACCTGACCTCCCGTTTAAAAATAGGTTGAGGTAGCTTCCTAGTGTTACACAGATTAATTGCGGAAGCTATACCTAAATTTTAGACCTTTATTCAAGTTGATTTATTTACAATTGAAACCCGTAATTATTTTTATATTTAAATATACTTCTTTGTTAAGTAAATTTTGTTAAATTAGACACACTATATAAATTAACTGTGATTTCTCTGGTATAAAAGGCATAAAACCTGAAATCCCTTGATAGATATGACTCACGCAAGAAATCTCTCAAACCCGGATTCCTCTGTGTCCTCTGCGTCTCTGTGGTTGATTATTCCGTAATTTGTGCGTAAGTCCCAATAGAAAAAAGTCGATTTAATTAAATACATTAGCTCAATATCCAGCCCCTCTCCTTGACTCAGAAGAGGGAAGACTGGGAGGAACTTAAATTAGTTTGACAGCACGCAAACCAAATAACAGTCCTACAGCTACACCCATGAATAATGCCAAAAAGCCAATATAAGCGATAATCCCAAACATTGATCTTGCTCCACGATACTTCACTAAATCTATTGAATCACGGGGAATAGGGATTGGGGAATGGGTATGAGTGATTGCAAAGTTACCATCGTCCCCCCAGGCTCCCTCACATAACCACATTGCGATAGAATACAGCCCACAAGCGCTTATTTAGGGTGAGACAATGAGTTCTGTAATTAATGTCAATTTACCACAGCAGTCTTATGAGATTGCGATCGCCTCTGGCACTGTGGGAAGCACAATCGCACCTTCCAGCTTAGAGCAACTAGGTGAAAAAATGGCTAGTCTGAAACTAGGCAAAAAAGTTTTAGTTGTTTCTAATCCCAGCATTTTTAAGCATTACGGCGAAACAGTAATCAAATCTCTCACATCGGCTGGTTTTGAAGTAGCTAGCTACAACCTCCCACCAGGAGAACGCTACAAAACCCTCAACTCCATCCAAAAACTCTACGATATTGCTTTAGAAAACCGCCTAGAACGTTCCTCCACTATGGTCGCCTTGGGAGGAGGTGTCATTGGTGATATGACTGGTTTTGCAGCTGCTACCTGGTTACGAGGGATTAATGTCGTCCAAGTACCTACCAGTTTATTAGCAATGGTAGATTCCGCAATTGGTGGGAAAACAGGCGTAAATCATCCCCACGGCAAAAATTTGATTGGGGCTTTTCATCAACCACGCTTGGTCTTAATTAGCCCAGAAACCCTGAAAACGTTGCCGACGCGGGAATTTCGGGCGGGAATGGCAGAGGTGATTAAATACGGTGTAATTTGGGATTCCGAATTATTTACCGAAATGGAAGGAAGTAAACACCTAAATCAACTCCGCTATATCAAACCAGAATTTATCGAATACATCTTATCCCGTTCTTGCCAAGCTAAAGCAGATGTGGTCAGCAAGGATGAAAAAGAAGGAGGACTGCGGGCGATTCTCAACTACGGACATACCATTGGTCATGCAGTGGAAAGCTTAACAGGTTATCGTTTACTCAAACATGGTGAAGCTGTAGCTATTGGCATGGTAGCAGCTGGACAGATTGCTGTAGAACTAGGAATGTGGCAACAGCAAGATACAGACCGTCAAAATACGCTAATTCAAAAAGCCGGTTTACCAACTCAACTCCCAGAAGGTTTAGATATAGAAGCGATTATTGATGCTTTGCAACTGGATAAAAAAGTTAAAGATGGTAAAGTTAGGTTTGTTTTACCAACGCAAATCGGTGCGGTGACAGTTACCGATGCAGTACCATCTGAAATTATCAGACGAGTTTTACAAACCCTGTAAAATTTCAGTTTTCAGACATCTTCTCAAAACAAAGGACTGTGTTCTGAATCCCAACACTTACCATTCTTCCAAGTTCGGTAGGTGCGTTCGCAGTCAAATTTGTTATTAATCCAAGGAATTGATGTCGGGTAGGGGGTTGGAGGGAGAGAATAAATTGAGGACACAACAACAGTAAATATAGAGAAACTAGATATTAAAAATATAATAAACAGTCCGACTAAGAATAAAATATTTATAAGACTACGTAAAGGATATACACCTTTTGCATATCTCAGCCGCCTTGTAAAACGCTGTTTTTTACTTGATACTAGAATTATGCATATCCTAATAAGAGGAATGGGTAATACAACTGTTATATCTGCAAAATGATGATACCAATCATTATATTCACTAGCAATTTTGAGCGCTTGCAGTTGCTCATGAGTTATGATTTGTGTCACTTATGGCTACGGCTATATAATAAACTAGTTGAAAATTGCAATACTAATCCAATTTACGGAATTTGCCAGTATTTTATGATGATTTATTCATATAGAATAATTTCATTCAGAGAAAATTTCCTAAAGTCTCTGCTCCATACCAATATTACCCTGCAACCCTCCTGTGTGTAATAATAATATGCGATCGCCTTCAGGAAAAAATCCCATCTGCAATAAATCCATCACACCATAAAACATTTTCGCCGTATATACATAATCAAGAATTATGCTGTGTGCTTGCTGAAATTCCTTGCTAAACATAATTAACTCCTCATTAACCTTTGCATAACCACCGAAATGATAATCACAGATTAACTCCCACATTCCTGGTGAGTCATGGACTTTAGGTAAACCAGATATTAAATAACTACTCAGCAAATTCTCGATTTCCGGAACAAGAAATTCCCCTTTTTTCAACACAGGAAAACCAATCACTTTTTGTCGGTGACTGAGAGAAAGCGCAATTCCCGCCAGTGTTGTACCAGTACCACAAGCCAAGCAGATAGTATCAAACTCTTCAGCATCAGCTACTATTTCCGTACAACCGCGCACACCATTTAAGTTGCTACCACCTTCAGGAATAATAAACGGGTCACCGAAACGTTGTTTCAAGTCTTCCTGTAATTCTCTTGTCTGCTTTTTTCGGTAACTATCACGATTGAGGTAAACTATCTGCATACCTTGCTCTTTAGCAAAACTCAGTGTTGAGTTGAGTGGTAATCTTTCCTCTCCACGAATTACGCCAATGCTACGAAAGTTGAAGAGTTTAGCGGCGGCGGCTGTAGCAAAGATATGGTTAGAATAAGCACCACCAAAGGTAAGCAGAGTTGTATAATTTTTCTCCTGGGCTTCCCAGAGGTTGTATTTTAATTTATACCATTTGTTCCCGTTAACGAATGGGTGCATAGAATCGAGGCGCAGCACGGATAATTTTACACTAGCCCGGCGGGTAATCTCGTTTTCTATATGGTGGGTAAAAGGCGCAAGGAAGGGTGAGGACATGGGTAAAATCACGCAGAGGCGCAGAGGCGCGGAGAGTGAAGGATAAAGTTGAGATGCAAATTTAATCTAATGACGGGGAAACTGCTGTAGGATATTTGAGAAATAATTGAGACAGTCTATGGCTAAAGTATTTGACTGTATTACTGAAAAACTGCAAGATTTTATTGCTAACCAACGTATTTATTTTGTTGGTTCTGCACCTTTGAGCGCTACAGGTCATATTAACTTGTCTCCCAAGGGTTTGGAAACTTTTCGCATCCTTTCTCCTCATCAAGTAGCTTATCTGGATCTTACAGGTAGTGGTAACGAAACCTCCGCACACTTGCAAGAAAATGGGCGTATCACTTTTATGTTTTGCGCTTTCCAGGAACCCCCTTCTATTCTCCGTCTTTACGGTCAGGGATATACAGTGTTACCTAGTTCGCCAGACTGGAATGATTTGTATTCTTTATTTCCAGAAATACCGGGAACTCGGCAAATTATTGTAGCTGATATTGAACGGGTGCAAACTTCCTGTGGTTTCGGTGTCCCACTTTATGAATATCAAGGTCAGAGGGAAACTTTAGTTAACTGGGCGAAGAAAAAAGGTGAACAGGGAATTGTAGAATATCAACAGCAGAAAAATATCATTAGTATTGATGGTTTATCAACTCCACTGCATAAAAGTTGAGGATATATACAAGTTTTTCCTCAACATAAATTTATAAAAATAATGGGAATACATTAATGAGCAACTCAATTAAACTCCCTCAGAAAATTATGCTTTTGGGTTCGGGAGAACTCGGCAAAGAATTTGTGATTGCTGCTCAACGTTTGGGTAATTATGTAATTGCTGTTGACCGCTACTCCAATGCTCCAGCAATGCAAGTGGCTGACTGTTATGAAGTAATTTCTATGCTCAATGCCGATGAATTAGAAGCAATTGTCCAAAAGCATAATCCTAATTTTATTGTACCAGAAATTGAAGCCATTAGAACGGAAAAGCTACTGGAATTTGAACAAAGAGGGATAACTGTAATTCCTACTGCTGCGGCTACTAACTATACAATGAATCGGGATAGAATCAGAGAATTAGCACATCAAAAGCTAGGTGTGAGAACTGCTAAATATGCTTATGCTTCTAGTCTAGAAGAATTTATTACTATTTCTGAAGAGATTGGTTTTCCCAATGTTGTTAAACCTGTAATGTCGTCCTCTGGTAAAGGTCAATCTGTTGTAGAGAATCAACAGGAAGTTGAACAGGCTTGGAATTATGCGATCGCCAATTCTCGAGGTGATAGTCAAAAAGTCATAGTTGAGGAATTTATTAACTTTGAAATAGAGATAACTTTGCTCACCATTAAACAGTGGAATGCACCGACAATTTTCTGTTCTCCCATTGGTCATCGTCAAGAAAGAGGCGATTATCAAGAATCTTGGCAACCCGCAGGTATTACCGAAGATAAAATATTAGCAGCCCAAGCAATAGCAAAAAAAGTCACCGATGCTTTAGGTGGAGCAGGTATATTTGGTGTGGAATTTTTTATTACCCAGGATGAAGTCATTTTTTCCGAACTTTCTCCCCGACCACATGATACGGGAATGGTAACATTAATCTCGCAAAATTTGAATGAATTTGAATTACATTTACGCGCTATTTTAGGCTTACCAATTCCCCATATAGAACAGTTGGGTGCGGCTGCTAGTGCCGTAATTTTAGCTGCTAAAAAATCTGATGCAGTGGCTTTTACAGGTGTAGCTGAGGCTTTATCTGTTCCCAATGTCGATATTAAACTATTTGGCAAACCTAGCGCCCACCCTTATCGGCGTATGGGGGTAGCTTTAGCTCAGGGTAATAATATTTTGGAAGCGCGGGAGAAAGCTAAAACGGCAGCTAATCAGGTGCAAATGATTTAATTTTTTAACGCAGAGTCAATCGCCAAGGGGCGCGGAGGGTTTGAATGTATGGTTAAAAATTTTGTGACAGTAGCTACTTTTACAAACTCTCCGGAGGCTAATTTAGCGAAGCAGCGTCTGGAGTCTGAAGGGGTAAAGTGTTTATTACAGAATGAGTCTACTGTGAATGCGGCTTGGCATTTAAGCGTAGCTGTGGGCTGGATTCAATTACAAGTTGCTCAAGAAAATATTGATTTGGCTAAGTCTATTCTGGTTTCGGAATTAGATTATCAATCTGTTTCTGATTCAGAAATGGAAGAGGATGATGATATTCCCAGCCTTTCATGGGCAGATAAAACCGCAGACAGAGCCTTTATTACGGCTGTTATCAGCCTATTATTTATTTTTTTACCCATTCAGATTTACTCCCTTTGGCTGTTGCTTTGTTTATTGTTTCATCGTCAACCAATTAGTGACAACAGACGCATCAAGGTGATTGTGTCCTTTGCTTTAGATTTACTGAGTCTGTTTTTGTTCTGGAAAATCCTATTTTGACCTGTATTAAGAAAATATCTGTCCAAATCAGGATTGATGGTGGAACTTGGACGCGGAATTTTCCAGCCATTTCCTCTCCACCAAGATCAATTAATTTATTCAATGGCTTGAACTCAGTCTCAAGTCTAGCTATCAAAAATTACGATTCTATCCCATGTATACAACTAAATTTATCCTGCCATTAAGCGCCATTATTGCCTCCAGTCTCATTTCCTGTGCATCCCCCACCGAGTCAAACTCATCCCAGTCTTTACAAACACCAGATGCGACTAACACTGCGGAAACTTCTCCACAACAACCGCAGTCAGAGTTGGAACCAGATAATGTTTCTAATACAAACGAACCTACAGAAACTATCCTGAATGAAGTCATTAGCCGCCAGAAAAGTTTACAGGTTTGCAATTTTGAGTTTGATTCAGAGGCAGCACGGGAATCGTCACGAGTCTATACTGGGGAAAATGGTCAGCATTTAGTACAGCTGCTTTGTTTTCCGGCTGCTTATCAAGGTGCATTCACTTTTTTAGCAGTAGATACTTCTCAACCGGAAATGAAAATTACCCCTCTGGAAATAGAAATAGCGGGAAATCCGAAATTTGACCCCAAGACAAAAATCCTTTCCAATGGGTATAAATTTACTGGTGCAGGTACTTGTATTCAAGAAACTCAACACTATTGGAATGGTGGCGAATTGAGGTTAATTAGTTCTCAGCTGGTGGACAAAATTTCTGATGGTTGTCAAGATGTGGGAGCGCTAACACCTTCAGAAACTCAGCTAATTACTGATAAGAATGTCGGTGTAGCTAAACTTGGTATGACTTTAGGGAAACTGAAGGAGACTTTAGGCGAGGGTGCAACATTTGTACCCACTCCTCTTGGTGTTGACGCAGGTGAAGGAATTAAAGTTATTCAAGATGGTAATGTGCAGTACGTGCTGGGTTTCGCTGATGGTAACAAATCTAATGATGCTCAAATTACCATGATTACAGTGGAAAACCTCAATTACAGAACAAAGGATGGGGTCGGCCCAGGTACTCCAATCAAACAAGCTATCAAAGCCTACGGGGATGCAACTTTATCCTACAACTTGAATAGTGAAGGACGAGAGTATATTAACTTTGCACGGGGACTAGGTGCAGATTCTAAGGTATCAATCAGATCGAATCAATGGACAATTACGGATTTTGCTGGTGTTTATCCTGATACTACAAGTGAATTCAATAAAACCCAAAAGTACCATGACCATGCAGGGATTGCTTCAATTACCATTAGGCAATAATCAATATCAACCAAGGTAGGGATATTTTGGTGGTTTAATTTTCAATAATTCTGCCCAGTATTGAATAGTATTATGTTTGGTGGTTTCTGTATCGCGTGCTTTGTAAAGTCTGGATATTTCCATCAACAAATATGTCAATTTAATGGCAGTAAATAAGTTAATTAAACCCACCGCGTTAAAGTTATGTAAACTTTTTCGTATCATGTAAGCAATAGATTTCTGCTTATAGTTTCCTTTATTCATATATAAGAAATTTAGGACTTACGCATAATCTACGTTTTCTTGGTGTTCTACAGCCCTTGCGTGGGGGCATACGCTACGCGAAGGATAAATCAAGATTTTTGGCAATTGTTGCGTAAGTCCTGAAATTATTTGAAACCCAAATCTACTGCTATGCGATGGGCGCAAGCAAAGCCGGAAAAGGCGACGGCGTTTAACCCTTGACCGGGAAAGGTACTGTCTCCCACACAATAGAGTCCGGGAATGGCTGTACGATTAAATGGCATATTCAATAATCCCCATAATTTGCGGCGAGGGATTGGGCCATAAGTACCATCCACACGCCCTAAAAAACGTTGATGGGTACGAGGTGTCCCGATTTCTAGATAATCTAAGCCCGCATCTAAACCAGGAAAAATTTTTTCTAGTCGGTGGATAATTTGCGCCGCAGCTGCTTCTTTTTTGGCTTCGTATTCAGTTGCAGAGATTCCTTGCCAATTATCAATCCAGTCAGGTGTGAAGACATGAATTATATGATATCCCTGTGGTGCTAATTCTGGATCAAGTAATGTGGGAATGGAAAGGAAAAGTGTGCCGGCTGGTGTTGTCATTTGTTGCCAATCTTCCAGAATTATATGATGGCATTCTGTACTATCAGGCAATACTCCGGCTTCTACTCCTATATGCAAACTTAAAAAACTGGGGGACTTTTGATAAGTTTGTTGCCACTTTTTTTCATTACTGGGCATTTGATCTACAGGTAGTAATTTTTCAAAGGTATCCCAACGTGTGGCGTTAGAGACTATCCGTTTACCATAATAAATTTTACCATTGGCTAATTTGACACCGACGGCTTTCCCTTGTTCTGTGATGATTTTTATGACTCTGGATTTGTACTCAATTATACCTCCATATTTTTCTAAACCTACTACTAATTTTTGGGCAATTTGTCCAACTCCGCCTTTGGGATAGTTAACGCCCCCATAGTGCCTATCGGAAAAGACCATGCCGGCATTAATCATGGGGGTTTTTTCGGCTGTGACTACAGACCAGCAATAACACTCTATGTCAATGAATTTCAATAGTTCTGGGTCTTTGATATAACGTCGGGCGACATCGCCGACATTTTGAGGGAGGTATTTGGCTAAACCAAGACAGGCTAAAGGATGGCGTAAAAATGTCCGCAGTAGATACCGAGGTTCTTCTAAGGAAAGTAAGTCTATGCTGTTGAGGTAGTTAAATACTTTCCAGCACTCGTCATAAAAGCGACGAATACCTGTGGCTTCATGAGGGAAATAAGCAATAAGATTTTGCAAAAACTTATTATAAATCCGCTCAACTTTGAGGTCTAAGTTGTGGGGTAGGTGATAGTGAATCTGTACAGGGTCGGTGATTGTTTCTTGTTTGAGGTTGACTGCTTCTAGGGCGCGGGTGAGTAGGTTGGTAGTACCTTTGTCACCAAATCCAAAAATCATGGATGCTCCAACGTCAAATTGATAACCCTGGCGTTGAAAGTAGCCGGCACTACCCCCTGGAATTAAATAACGTTCTAGTACAAGGACTTGAGCGCCTTTGGCTGCTAACTGGGTTGCTGTCACTAAACCGCCAATTCCGGAGCCAATGACAATGACATCAAATGCGGGATTTCGGGATGGAGACATGGGGGCAGATGATCAATAAAATTAACTAATATTTAGTATTTTATATGACTTTGTATTCAAGATATATATACGTAATTTTTGGGTTTTGCTGGAGGTATGAGTATATCTAAGATTGGTTGTTGTTGAGCATCTGAGATGGTTGTCACAGTTAGCTTTTCGCAGTTAGCAAATAAAAAGAGGGACAAGCCTGCGATCGCTGGCTAATCCCGTCTGCCGATCCTTAAAGAGAGGAGAACACTAAATATTAATATAACTGTGATTGAGAATATATGTCAACTAGTAATGAGATTATTTTGCAATAATTGGCAGAATGATGATTTTAGCTGTCGGCGGTACGCTGGAAGGAGTATTATGGGGAGGTTTAAATTTTTATCGTATAAAGTTGCCTATTTCCGGCTATGACACCACAACTGCGTGTTTATGTTCCACCCCATCCTTTAATCAAGCACTGGCTGGCAGTGGCTCGTGATGCTGGTACACCTTCAGTATTATTTCGGAGTGCTATCACTGAATTGGGACGGTGGCTGACTTATGAAGCGGCGAGGGAGTGGTTACCGACCCTGGAAACAGAGGTGCGGACTCCTTTAGATACTTGTCCTGCGACTTTGATTAATCCGCAAGTACCTGTGGCGGTTGTCCCTATTCTGCGGGCGGGGCTAGGTTTACTAGAAGGGGCGCAATCGTTGTTACCTTTGGCTTCTGTTTACCATTTGGGTTTAGTCCGCAATGAGGAAACTTTGGAACCGTCTTGTTATTTGAATAAGTTACCGGAAAAGTTTGACCCCCAAACGCGAGTTTTAATTACTGACCCGATGTTGGCAACGGGGGGGTCTATGATGTTCGCTATGGCAGAATTAACAAAACGGGGTGTTGACCCGGCTTTAACGCGGATTGTTTCTGTGGTGGCTGCACCGCCAGCTTTACAAAAATTAAGTGCTGCATATCCGGGGTTAAATGTTTACACGGCGATTATTGATGAGGTAGTCAATGATCAGGGGTATATTGTACCGGGTTTGGGAGATGCTGGCGATCGCATTTTTGGAACATGAGCTAGTATGCAGCTAGGGAAGGAAAATAGCTGAACTAGATATAAAGGTTGCAAGGTTTTTGAAGGCGGTAATGTATGAGTCAACGTGATGGTTTTGCTAGTGGTTTTTTAGCAGGGACAATCTTTGGGGGCATTGTTGGTGGTATTGTTGGGGCGGTGATTGTGTCTCGACAAAATCAGGAACTGACAGAAGAAGAAGTAGAACTGATGAATGGTCAAGTCGGGACGAAAAAAGTATCTGCGAAACGCCGCCAGATGTTCGCCTCAGATGATGATGGGATGGAAATGGAAACTGCTAGGCGATCGCTTGAAGATAAAATTGCCCAACTTAATGACACAATTGATGAAGTGAGACAACAGTTGGGAAATGTCAATGGTAATTCTAGCCAGTCGGTGAATGAGCGTTCTCTCAGCCAAGATTCTTGAGGGTGCTAAGAGTAACCCATGTGGCAAACCCCACACGTCATGTCATGGACTCAATTAAAATCAATAATAAGACCGTTTTTGACACTTAACAGGAAACTAACTGATTTATGACTTTACTGTTTACTACTTTGTCTACCTTTGTTACCTTCTATAGCTACTTGCTAATTGCGCGAGTTTTGTTAACTTGGTTCCCTCAAATCGACTGGTCTAATCAGCCCTTTGCGGCTTTGGGACAGATTACCGATCCTTATTTGAATCTATTCCGTTCAATTATTCCGCCATTGGGTGGTATGGATTTCTCTCCTATTTTAGCCTTCTTAGCACTGAATTTAGTGGGTGGCTTACTCAGCAGCCTCACTGCTCTTTCTTTTGCTCAGGCTTTTTAGGTCTAACTGTGAACTAAATAGCAATTTTTGTAGAGACGTTATCAGTAAGATCGTCTCTACATTGCTTTTGTGGGTTATGGCTGGGGAGTAGGGAGTTACTTCGACTCCGCTCAGTAACCGGGGGAGTGGGGAGTGGGTTATGTAGAAAAGTCTTCGGCGAATATAATTCGCTACTACACAAACAAAGTCCACCTACGCGGACTAAGGAAAAATCAACGTTTTCAAACCCACGCAGGTGCGTTTTATCTGCGAACTTTACCGCTAAAACCTGTGGCTTTAAATTGCTTCAGCTTTAAAGGTTCTGGCTGATTTTCAGCTACAGAAATTCTTAAGTCGAAATCGCTCACCCCTGGCGGAACTTCGGGAATGGAACCTAGACGGGTGCGGTTTTGCATGACGGGGTTATTATTAGCATCATAAATGCGTCCAAAGATATCTGCATCATAAACGGTTTTATAACTTTCATTTTGTGCCTTACCTGTGACAATAAAACAATTAGCTGGCGCACTACCACTACTAATCACAGATCCTTCTGCTAGTTCTGGTGGACAGCCCTGATAGGAAAGATCAAATAGTTTTATTTGTGTCAGCGCCATGACTTCGGGAGTATACACCCAGGAGAGAACTGTGAGACAGCAGGAAATAAAAACTACACTGATGAGTTTAAGGTACTGAGTGAAAGTGGGGGAATATTTTTGCATAACTAAAGTTGGCGATTTTGTAAAATATAGTAGAGAACAAGCCTGCCCTGAGCGTAGTCGTAGGGCTGAAAACTCTTTAATTGTAAGGGTTTAACTATCTGTTTGTTTCTTCACCTCCTTGGCGATCGCCATAAATTAATTTTGCAGAAAAAAAACTACTCTCAGTGTCTCAAAATTCCAGCATCATATTTGTAGGACTTACGCATAATCTACGTTTTCTTGGCGTTCTTGGCGGCTAAAGCCCTGGGGGCATACGCTACGCGAAGGCGGTTGGATAAATCAAGACTTTTGGCAATTGTTGCGTAAATCCTGATTTGTAACAACTAGGAAAGACAAATTTAAATTGGTTGCGAATTACTATATTGTAATAATTAGGTAAAGAAACCTCTCAGTTGCGATCATATGACTCCAGATGAGATTGAAACAGCCTTACGAGCAGCTTTTAATAGTTGTGATGTAGCTAGCTGTCCTCTCACTGATATGCAGAAGCAGATATTACTGGGAGTAATGGAGCAAATTCGGGGAAATTCTCACTCGCAGATATCAGATATACCCAATCCTTTAGACGAACTGTCTGCTGAGGAACTAGCAGCATTTTTAAAATTTGTCAAGAGTCAGGAGCAAGAAAACCAGACTTGGAAAGTGCAATTACTGAATGATTGGCTACATGAAAATGATTCGGGAAATGTGCAATTTATTCGCCAACGCTACGGTTTGGGGTGGTTGAATCGTGTGGAATCATATCATTTTCATAAGTATGCTGACCTTGAGGATGCACTGAACCTGAGAGTGGGCGATCGCATTGAAATTTCTAATGGACTATGGGAATGGGTGCAAGAAG
The DNA here is from genome assembly GCF_034931085.1 of Nodularia harveyana UHCC-0300. NCBI lineage: Bacteria > Bacillati > Cyanobacteriota > Cyanophyceae > Nostocales > Nodulariaceae > Nodularia > Nodularia harveyana. The sequence continues at coordinate 21,123 of NZ_JAYGHG010000025.1, forward strand.
ATGGCCCCTGTCAGCGTCAATGGTTTCCTGCTACTGTCCTGAAAATTGAGGAAATTGCTGATGGTGATAGTTTCACCCATAACTCTGTTGTTCGCCTCCAGAACGGTGCAGAATACGAAATTCCCGGTATTTACCAATGGAATCGCTACAATTGGCGCTGGCCTCAGATGTAATCCAGATATTGGGCAGAAAGTTTAATTTTATCTGTATTTTTAGTTAATTTTCAAATAAAAACCAGACAATTAAAGTATCATTTTTATCGAGAATAATTTTGAGCGCTGGCTGTAAATGTCAGTGTTTTCTATTTCAGGAAGAATTAGTTAAATGGGGATTGCACAATTGTTTTTCTGGGATAATCACTGTCACACCCCATTGGTTGAGGTTTGGCAAGATACACCAGTGGCTGATGTTATTCAAGCAATGCATCAAGCGGAAACAAGTTGTGCGCTGGTTGTAGAAGAGAAAAAAATTATCGGCATTTTTACAGAACGAGATGTAGTCAGGGCGATCGCCCAAGGGCTAAACCAACCATCTGTAGAGTCTGATCATTCCCCTAATAAAATTATTTTGGCAGATATCACAGTTGGGGAACTAATGACTCAACCCGTGATTACCTTGAGTGAAGTAGATGCTGAAGATATCACGACAATTTGGCAACGATTTAGCCAAAATCACATTCGTCACCTACCTGTAATTAATCATCAGGGAGAAATATTAGGTGTTATTACCCCAGAAGCACTGAACGCCCAAGCCATAGAACTGGAAAAAAGAGCAGAGGAATCTAGAAAATCCGAAGCTAAATTTGCAGCAATTCTGAATAATGCTGTTGCTAGCGCCATTGTGAGTTTTCGCGTCTTTCCTAACTATGATTGGGTATGTGATTATCAGTCTCCCGGTAGTGAAGCAATCTTTGGCTATACTGCTGAGGAAATTATGGCTAATCCCAGTTTGTGGATGTCAGGAGTACATCCCGAAGATCGGGAACAAGTAATTATGCCAGTATATGAAGATGTCTTTGCTGGGCGTACCGTCAGTGTGGAATATCGGTTTTACCATCAAGATGGTTCCCTGCGTTGGATATCAGTCACCTATCAATCCCAGTATGTGGAAGATGGAGAATATTGGATAGTCACGGGAACTAATTTCGATATTACCGATCGCAAACAGACAGAAGCATTACTGCGAGAGAGAAAAAAACTCTATCGTTCGATTTTTGATCTCACTTTTCAATTTATTGGGCTACTAACACCAGACGGTACGCTATTAGAGGCTAATCAGACTGCACTGACTTTTGGTGGACTGGAATATTCAGATGTTGTGAATCGACCATTTTGGGAAGCTCGATGGTGGACAATTTCTCCAGATACTCAGGAAGAGTTAAAAACTGCGATCGCTCAAGCTGCTGCGGGTGAATTTATTCGTTATCAAGTGGATGTCTTGGGGGCTGGAGATAACATCGCCACTATTGATTTTTCCCTCAAACCCATTAAAGATGACACAGGTGCAGTTATGTTTTTGCTTCCCGAAGGGCGGGATATTAGCGAATACCAAGCCGCATTGCGCGATCGCCAATTTGCAGAATTAGAACTGATTCATAACCGAGACTTCAAAGAAGCTATTTTTAACCAATCGAGTGATGCTTTGTTTCTAGTGGATACAGAAACTTCCCTGATTGCAGACTGTAATGATCGGGCTGTAGAACTATTTGAATTCACCAATAAAGATCAACTGATTGGGTTAGATGGACAAACCCTGCACAAACAAAAATTCACCCTTGAAGATTTAGCAATCATTTGTGCAGAAATTAATAGCAAAGGATTTTGGAGTCGAGAAATTGAATATTTGACCAACCAAGGAAATTTATTTTGGGGAAACTTAGCGATTAAAGAAATCAAAGTTAGTGGTGAGATTATAAATTTAATCAGAGTTACAGATATCAGTGAACGTAAACAAGCAGAACTAGCATTACAAGAACGGGAAGCAATGTTACGGGGAATTGGAGATAACCTGCATAATGGAATGTTTTATCAGGTGATCCGTGACTTGGGTGGTAGCGATCGCTTTTCTTATATTAGTGCTGGGGTAGAAAGACTCATAGAAGTTACAGCCGAAGAGATGATTAAAGATCCCGATTTGCTGTATAACCAGTTGCGAGAACAGGACTTTCTCGACTTGCAAACAGCCATGAGTCAGTCTTACCATGACCTAACCCTATTTGATATGCATCTGCAAATTCACTGTCCCAGTGGTCAGATGAAATGGTTACATTTTCGTTCCACTCCTCGCCGGATGGATGATGGTCGTGTGATTTGGGATGGATTGGCGGTAGATGTTACCGACCTCAAACAGAATCAAGTTCGCCTAGAAGAATCACAGCAAGTCGCTCGCCTTGGTAATTGGGACTATAATTTGCTGACGGGTAAAATTAGCTGGTCAAAAGGGCTGTTTCAGCTTTTCCGCCGAGATTTAGCAGAAATAGCGCCGATATACTCCGAACAATTGCAACTATATCACCCAGAGGATGCGGTTAAACTCAATGAAGCTGTAGAACGGGCGATCGCCACTGGTGAATCCTACAAACTAACTCTGCGCGTACCAGAATCAGACGGTTCCCATCGCTATTTTGAAGCAATTGGAAATGCTGGATTTAATCCCCAAGGAGAAGTAATCCGTCTTTATGGAACAGCACAAGATATTACCGAACAGTACCTAGCACTACGCGATCGCCAAATAGCAGAAGCAGCCTTAGCTAAAAGTGAAGAACAATTCCGACTCACCTTAGAATTTACCGAAATCGGGATCTGGGACTGGAATATTCTCACTGGTGAAGTGATTTGGAACAATAAACACTATGAGTTATTCGATTTAGATCCAGAAACCACCATACCGGGCTATGAGGTATGGCGGAATGCTATTCATCCAGAAGATGTAAATATAGTTGAAAAGGCTGTATTAAATGCACTCCAACAAAATATTAACTATGAACCTGCGGAGTATCGCGTAATTCATGCTGATGGTACAGTTCACTGGTTAAGTGGGCGAGGACGAGGAATTTATAACCAAGCAGGTGATCCCATCCGAATGTTGGGGATTGTCATGGATATCAGCGATCGCAAACGTGCAGCACAGATGCTAGAACTGCAAGCAGTAATTACCAGCAACATGGCAGAAGGCATTTGTTTAATTAGAGACACAGATGGCATCATTGTTTATACAAACCCCAAGTTTGAGCAGATGTTTGGCTATGAATCTGGGGAATTAATTAATCAGCACGTATCCATTGTTAACTATGACACCGAATTACTTACATCCGAATCTGTTTATCAGGCAATCACCGCCACTATTCGTCAATATGGGGAATTTACATATCAAATTCATAATGTCAAAAAAGATGGCACCCCTTTCTGGTGTCGTGCCACTACCTCGACTTTTCAGCATTCTGAGTATGGAAAAGTGCTGGTATCTATTCAACAAGATATCACCGAACAAAAACAAGCAGATGAAAAAATTAAAACATCCTTAAAAGAAAAAGAGGTATTACTGCAAGAAATTCACCATCGGGTCAAAAATAACTTAGGAATTGTTAGTGGTTTACTGCAAATGCAGTGCAGACGCATAGAAGATACTCAAGCCAAAGCAATTTTAAAAGACAGTCAAAACCGCATTGCTTCCATAGCCCTAGTTCATGAAAAAATGTACCGTTCCGAAGAACTAGCTGATATTGATTTCGCGGAATATATTCCCGATTTAACAACGCATTTATTTGATTCCTATAATGTCAGTTCCAACCGCATTCAACTAAATATTCAAGTTGATCATGCTAGCTTAGATATTGAAACAGCAATTCCCTGTGGTTTAATTATTAATGAATTAGTTTCTAATGCATTGAAATATGCTTTTCCTGATGATAATTTCGGAGAAATTCAGGTGAACTTTTATCAAGAATCTCCAGGCAAATTAACACTCATTATTAGAGATAATGGTATCGGACTACCTGCCGAATTTGATCACCACAAGACAAAAACTCTGGGGCTGACTTTAGTTCATGGGTTAGTCAAACAACTCAGGGGTAATCTCAAGATTAACTTTGACCAGGGAACAGAGTTCAAAATTACTTTTACAAATAACCAAACATCAATATGATTAGTACTACAAATAATGAACAAGCGATTAAAACAGTCAGAGTTCTGGTTGTCGAAGATGAATATATCCTGGCTATGAACTTACAAGAAAGTTTAGAGACACTAGGATACACTGTTGTAAATATTGCAGATTCCGCAGAAGACGCAATTACTCAAGCCAATGAACTGCGGCCAAACTTGATTTTAATGGATATTCGCCTGCGGGGAGAAAAAGATGGTATCTACGCCGCCGAGCAAATTTGGCATGATTTAGAAATTCCCGTAATTTATGTTACTGGACATTCAGATAAAAGTACTGTAGAACGGGCAACGTTAACATCCCCCTTTGGATATATTCTTAAACCTATTAAAGAGCAAGAACTTTACGTTGCGATTCAGACAGCACTCAACCGCTATGAACACGAGCAATTTTTGAGTTCTGTTCTCCGGGAAATGGGAGATGGGGTAATTGTGGTTGATCCTCAATTAGAAATTAAGTACATGAATCAAGTCGCTGAGTCCCTCACAGGATGGCGATCGCATCAAGCCAAAGATCAGATAGTTACTGAGGTTATGGAACTCATTGACGAAGAAACACAACTTCCCTCAGAAAATCCCATGATCTCCGCCCTGCGATCAGAAAAAACCATATATTCCAAAAATAGTGTCCTGTTGATTGCTAACAACGGGAAAACTATTCCCATAGCGGATAGTGCTACTCCTTTACGAGACAATAATGGCTTGATTACAGGCGCTGTTTTAGTATTTCGAGATGATACCCAACGGCGGCTGATTGAAGAACGTAATCTTGCTGATGAACGTGCGCGACAACTCAAAATTCAATTGGTAGAAATGCAAAAATTTAACCAATTAAAAGAAGATTTTTTGACAACTACATCTCATGAGATGCGAACCCCATTATCTAACATTAAAATGACCATTTGTATGTTAGAACATACTCTCAATGAAAATAGAATTTTGGAGTCAGCAGCACCTGCTACATCTTGGTCACTTAATCGCTATTTAAATATTCTGCGAGAACAGTGTGAACAAGAGCTAGAGTTAGTAGATGATTTGCTATATATGCGGATAATTGATGCAGATTTTTATCCCTTAGAATTAATTACTATTAAAATTCAAGATTGGCTACCTGAAGTTAGCGAAGTTTTTCAAGAACTGGTTCAAACTAAAAAACAAAGTTTGAAAGTTGATGTTTCCCCAAATTTGCCAGCAGTACTTTCAGATATATCTCTGCTTACTAGAGTTGTTTCCGAGTTATTGAGGAATGCTTGTCAATATACACCTGACGCAGAAAAGATAATAGTCAATGCTCAACTGGTGACTGATACAGATTCTGAAATTCCCTTGTTTGAAATTATCGTCAGCAATTCTGGAGTAAACATCCCTACAGAAGAACAAGCTTTGATTTTTGATCCATTTTACCGAATTACTCAAGGCGATCACTGGGAGAATGAAGGTACTGGATTGGGTTTAGCACTTGTGAAAAAGATAGTGCAGTATCTCGAAGGTAAAATTATAGTTACTAGCACGGAAGGATTAACTACTTTCACCGTGCAGTTACCGTTAAAATTAGAACCGCAAATCAAGCCTTAAATCAGGTTGAAAGTTGTCCCCCCGTCAGCTATAATCCCAAATGATTTCGCAATGCTTGACGCATCACATCTACAGGGATAGCTTCCAACTGTAGCCAGATTTTTAATGCTGCTACTCCTTGTTGAACTAACATTTCTAAGCCATCAATAGCAATAGCGCCTTCTTGTTTAGCTTGTTGGAGAAATTGGGTAGGGTTAGGAGTATATATTAAATCGTAGGCGATCGCACCTGGGGAGATTTTCTGCATATCTGCTAACTTCACTGGCGAATTATCCACCAGGGGATACATACCCACAGGGGTAGTATTGACTAACAAATCAGCTTGGGGAATCAGTTGTGCGACATCATCCCATGTCTGCACTTGCAACTTTTCAGCTAAGGGTGAATTTCCCCAACTCTGGCGGAACTCCTCTAACTTTTGGATATTGCGCCCCACAACATGAATTTTAGCAAACCCCAATTGATCACAACCCGCCACAACCGCCCTAGCTGCGCCACCATTACCTAAAATCACCGCTACCTTCTGATTCCAGTCTTGCTGATATGTTGTCTGCAAGGGAGCAATAAAACCTTCTATATCCGTGTTTGTTCCTACCCATTGATGATTTTGCCAACTCACGGTGTTAACAGCACCTATAGCCCTAGCAGTGGGGATAATATCTGATAACAACGGCATAATTGCTTGTTTGTGAGGAATCGTGACGCTAAAACCCACAACTCCCATCGCCGCCAAACCTGCGATCGCCACCTCTAAATTCTGTGGTTGAATCGGAAAAGGTAGATAAATATAATCTAATCCTAATTCAGCCAACGCCGCATTGTGCATCACCGGAGATAAGGAATGTTCCACCGGATGACCGATTACGCCCAAAAGTTGAGTTTTACCTGTAATTAATAATTTAGTCATTAGTTATTAGTCATTAGTCATTAGTCATTTGAAAATTACTACTTCCCACACTCCCCACACTCCCCACACTCCCCACACTCCCCACACTCCCCACACTCCCCACACTCCCCACACTCCCCACACTTCCCACACCTCCCTTAGTTATGAGTAATAATTATTAGAAGTCACTTAACATTTCTTTATATTATGCAAATCAGCACAACTCCAATTCCGGGACAATATTGGCAGTGGCGAGGTAACAACATATATTATGTCCATGCAGGTGAAAAACAACCGCAACGTCCACCCCTGCTATTAGTGCATGGGTTTGGTGCATCCACAGACCACTGGCGCAAGAATATCACAGGATTGTCCCAAGATTTTGAAGTATTTGCCATCGATCTTTTAGGATTTGGTCGTTCAGCAAAACCCAAATTGGAGTATAGCGGTGATTTGTGGCGTGACCAACTAGCTGATTTTATCAGTGAAGTTATTGGTCAAAAAACCGTTTTAGCAGGTAACTCCCTCGGTGGTTATGCTTGTTTATGTGTAGCTGCACAAATTCCTGATGCTGCGGCTGGTTTAGTTTTACTCAACAGTGCTGGACCCTTTAGCCAAAACCAATCAACCTCAGAAGCACAAATTCAAACCCCTAAAAAACCCTCGACCTTACAAAAACTCTTAGGTGACTCGGTGAAGTGGATTTTGCAACAACCATTCGCACAATTTTTCTTATTTCAATATATCCGTCAACGGTGGGTAATTCGTCAAACCCTAGAAAAAGTTTATCTTGATAAAACTGCCATCACAGAGCAATTAATAGACGAAATTGCTCGTCCTGCTGATGATCATGGCGCTTTAGATGTATTTATTTCAGTTTTTAGCACTCCCCAAGGAGAAAAAGTTGATATTTTATTAAAGCAGTTAACTTGTTCTCTATTGCTGCTATGGGGAGAAGCTGATCCTTGGATGAATGCTAGAGAACGTTCTCAGAAGTTTCGTCAATATTATCCCGAACTCACCGAATATTTTCTAGTTGCTGGTCATTGTCCTCATGATGAAGTACCAGAACAGATAAATCAGCTTTTCCGCGATTGGGTGTTGTCAATTACTTAAAACCTGAATTAAACAATGAAAAACCTGGTACGGGTTGACCAGGTTTCTCTAAATTCACAGTTTTGCAATTGTTAAACTTAAACTAGGGTTTACAGAGCATCTTACAACATCAGCAATCCCACTATTTCCGCGTCAGGATTTGGCTTAGACCAGAAAATCAGGTTTCTTGCCACTTAATTATTGATATGCTGATAATTGCTTGGGTTGATGACAGGGGAAACGCAGTCATTTACCCATTGGGGTTATTTTTTTATCTCGCGTCCTGACATTTAATGTATCACTAACTTGGAAATATACAACTCTAGATTTACTAAACTTGATGTTTCGTTTCAGTTCTCAATATATTAGTAAGTGATACCAATTTCATGTAAGGCTGCACAGAATCATGAAATCCATTAATATTCGTTTTCATCTCCGTTTATCTGCGTTAAATTATCCTATGCAGCTTCATTTTCATTTGGTATCAGTCAGCAACCCTTATTTATAATTATGGAATATGCTGTCCTAAAGTCTCAGACAAGGTACTTTTTAATACTGCACCTACAACTATATCAACTTGTCTGCCACCTTTAAAAATCATCAGTGTGGGAATGCTGCGGATTCCATAATGGCTGGCGACAGTGGGGTTTTGATCTGTGTTTAATTTTACTACTTTTAGCTGTCCTGCATATTCACCGGCGACTGCATCTACAACTGGAGTTACCATGCGGCAAGGACCACACCAGGGGGCCCAAAAATCAACTAATACGGGAATTTCACTTTCTAAGACTTCTTTTTTAAATGTAGCCTCTGTGACGTTTGTAACAGATGACATAATTGCCTCCTGATTTAATTCACTTATTCGAGCAGATCGAATAAACAAAATATATGGCATTTCAACAAATAATGCAATGATGAAATTATTATATAAAAAAGAAGTGATACCATACCTATCAATGGTGAATACTTATTAGGTAGGGATATTTTATAGACATATTTATGAATTATTTTTAATATTGGAGTGGTCTTGCATCAAAGGTATTTTGACAGTAAAAGTTGTTCCCTGTCCTATCCCCAAACTGGCTACGGAAATTATGCCGCCGTGTAGTTCTACCAGATGACGGACAATGGCTAATCCTAATCCTAATCCACCATGCGATCGCGTTGTAGTGCTATCAGCTTGCCGAAAACGTTCAAAGACTTCTGGCAAAAATTCTGCTTCAATACCAATACCGGTATCAATGACTTGAATTTGAGCATAAGAAGATTTCGAGAACCGCAGAGGAGCAGAACTAGAGGAAAGTTTGACTTCTCCACGAGTAAACAACTCATCCTCTAACTCTGATTTAATAGTATGAGCGCGGATTTCTACCTGACCGCCTTCAGGAGTAAATTTAATAGCGTTGGTGAGTAAATTCCAGACGATTTGCTGCAACCTAGCTGGATCTCCGCAAATTGAGTTGATAGAAGTATCGAGAAGAGAATTTAATTGAATATTTTTACTTTCAGCTAAAGGTTGTACCGACTCTAAAGCCACCTCAATCACAGAAATTAAATTCACCACAGTTAAATGCAAACGTAACTCACCGCGTATAATCCGTGATACATCTAATATATCTTCAATCAAATTCATTTGAGAAGTAGCATTACGTTCAATGGCATCTAAGGCGCGATCTGTGGCTTTCTCGTCTAGTTTCTTAGTACGAAGAATCTTTGACCAACCCAACATAGAAGTTAAAGGTGTGCGGAGTTCATGGGAAAGCACAGCCAGAAACTCATCTTTCATGCGATTTGTAGTTTCTGCTTCCTGTCTAGCTGTTTGTTCTCGAATGATTTGTGCGCGGACGGCTTCGGCTTGCTTCTGTTCGGTAATATCTTCTAAAGTTCCAACATAACCTAACAATTTGCCTTGACCAGAAAACATCGGTGAAGAGCGAACTTTAACCCAAGGTTTACTACCATTAGATTTATGAAACTGAAATTCTGCGGAATATTCCTCACCTTCATTTATATATTCTGACCAACTGGCGATCGCCTGTTCTCGTTTTTCTGGATGCACACATTCTAACCATGTTTTCTCTAAACTCTCTGCTAAATCATAACCACAAATTTCTTGATAGCAAGGATTGGTATATTTATAGACTCCTTGAGAATCAATTTCAAAAATACCAATAGGGGAGCAAGTACTCAGAGAACGAAACCTTTCTTCACTTTGACTTAATTCCGCATTAATAGCTGTGAGTTGTGCCGCTTGTTGCTCAATAGCTTGTGTTTTTTGAAAAAGTTCTACAAATACTCTAACTTTAGAAAGCAATACATCTGTATCTATGGGTTTCAGTAGATAATCCACAGCACCAGTTGCATAACCTTTAAACAACATTTGATCGCTGCTATTAAAAGCTGTTAAAAAGATAATAGGACTATGACGCGATCGCCCGCGAGAGCGAATTAGAGTAGCAGTTTCAAAGCCATCCATCCCTGGCATTTGGACATCCAGTAAAATCACCGCAAAATCTTGATTTAGCAGACATCTTAAGGCTTCTTCTCCAGAACTAGCTTTAACTAGGTTTTGTCCTAATTCTCCCAAAATAGCCTCTAACGCCACTAAATTTTCTACTTTATCATCCACCAAAAGAATATTTACTTGAGAATCTAGCTGCATGATTTGATATAGTTAAATGCTTGGTTTAAATCCTCTTAACAAGCAGACTTGTGAACTAATTACCACAAAAGAAAATCAGAGTTTTACTGCACAACTTTTCCTTGAGACAGTTTAACTAATAAGTTAGGAATTTCCGCCAGGGGCAAAATGCTATCTACCTTGACAGCAGAAATTGCTGAAGCTGGCATAATTGCACTTTCGGCGGTGTTTGGTTCCTGAACAATTGTCATTCCTCCTTGTGCTTTCACTTTTTTAAGACCTGCTGTACCATCTTGATTTGCCCCTGTTAATATAACACCAATTAGTCCTTCAGCATAGATATCAGCCGCCGATTCAAACAGCACATCAATAGATGGTCTAGCATAAGAAACAGGTTCATCTGTGGACAGAGCAAAATAACCCGGTTCAATCAATAAATGATAATCTGCTGGGGCTAAATAAACTTTTCCGGGCAGTATTTCATCTTTGTCTTCAACCTCTTGAATTGGTAATACTGACTGTGCTTGTAATAATGTCGGTAATATACTGCCAGAGTTTTTATGTCGGTGCTGAACAATTGCAATTGGTAAGTTAAAATTAGCAGGTAAATTACCTAAAAGTATTTGCAGCGCAGATAATCCTCCTAATGAAGTTCCAATAACTATAAATTCAACAGACACTAGTTAAGCCTCCGGTAAAGTTTTTCTCCTCTGGTTAGCTCTTGATAGTATTCTTCATAGGAAGTGAACTTGAGAGATTCTTGGCGACCTAAACCCAAAATCCCAAATGTACAAAGACTATTATAAAGTAGTTTATTTACTTGCTTTTGGAGAATTTTATTAAAGTATATTAAAACATTACGGCAGAGGATAACATTAAATTCATTAAAAGAACTGTCAGTAGCCAAATTATGCTGGGCAAAAATCACATTATCTCTTAGCGAGGCGCGAAATATAGCACTGTCATAAGCTGCGGTGTAATATTCTGAAAAACAACGTTTACCCCCTGTTTGCAGGTAAAGTTGGGTATACTCCTGCATTTTTTTTAAGGGATAAATCCCATTTTTAGCTGTATTCAGGACATTTTCATTAGTATCAGTGGCATATATTCGGCAACGGTGATAAAGTTCTTCTTCTTGTAACAAAATTGCCATTGAGTAAACTTCTTCTCCTGTAGAACATCCAGCGTGCCAAATGCGAATAAAAGGATAGGTTCGTAATAATGGAATTACCTGAGTTCTAAAAGCTAGATAAAAGCTAGGATCACGAAACATTGATGTCACGTTGACAGTTACACTTAACACAAATCTGCCTATACAAGTGCTTTCATGAAATAATTTTTCTTGTAATGCGGAAATATTATTTAAACCCTCAGAACGCATAAAGTGATGAATGCGCCGCTTTAGAGAAGATAGAGCATAATTACGGTAGTCGTAACCGTAGTATTGATATATTCCTTCTAAGAGCAATTTAATTTCGATGTCTTCTAAACTAGATTTAGGTAAATTCATGTGAGATTACTGATATAACCAAACTCGCAGTAAGGAAAGTAGTTGCTCTGTATCCACAGGTTTGGTGATATAGTCGGAAGCTCCTGCTTCAATACACTTTTGGCGATCGCCAGGCATAGCTTTAGCTGTTAAAGCAATGATTGGTAGTGAACGAAATTGCTGTTGTTGGCGAATGGCTATAGTGGTTTCATAGCCATCCATTTCTGGCATCATAATATCAATTAAAGTTGCATTAATATCAGGATTATCTTGGAGAATTTCTATCCCATCTCTACCATTTTCAGCAAAAAAGACTTCCATTTGATAGCTTTCTAAAAAGCTGGTAATTGCAAATATATTCCGTAAGTCATCATCTATAATCAGAATTTTGCGATGAGCTAATACCGGATCTGTTTGCCGTAATTGCTCTAACATCTGACGTTTTTGTTGCGGTAAATTTGCCTGGACTCGATGCAAAAATAAAGCGGTTTCATCTAGTAACCGTTCAGGCGATCGCACATTTTTAATGATAATTGTTTCTGCTAATCTTCGTAATTGAGTATCCTCTTTTCGAGTTAATTCTTTACCTGTATATACAATAATTGGCAGTTTTAAAAGACTCGATTTTTCCTTAATTTTAGCAATCAATTCTAAACCACTCATGTCTGGTAGACCTAAATCCAGAACCATACAATCAAATCGCTGTGATTGTAAAATATTCAGAGCTTCCGCTCCCGTACTCACTGCTGTACTATGAACGTCACCATTACCAATTAATTCTATAATACTTTGAGCTTGTACTGGGTCATCTTCTATAATTAAAAGATTTCTCACTGTCCGGTCAATAAAACCTTTAATCTCCGTTAATGCTTGATTTAAATCTTCTGGAGATATGGGTTTTTGCAGATAAGTAATTGCGCCTAGCTGTAAACCACGTTGCTTTCTCTCATCCGCAGACAGAATGTGTACAGGAATATGTCTAGTTTCCGGATTGCGCTTCAGACAGTCTAACATTGTCCAACCATCCATATCTGGCATTTGGATATCTAGAGAAATCGCATCGGGTTTAAATTGCTGCGCTAAAGCCAAACCGACCTTACTCTCTACAGCTACAATCACCTTAAAACCTTGTTGACGTGCTATTTCCAAGAATATCCGCGCAAATTTATGATCATCTTCCACAATCAACAAAATGCGATCGCCTGGTTGAATATTGTTACGGTCATCTATAATTTCATCAGGTTTAATAGTCATCAGTTTTGCTGATGGAGTTAAAACTTCCTCCTTAATCTGTGATTCAGTGGCGACTCTTTCTGGATTACCTGCGTAACTTAGAGGTAAATAGAGAATGAAAGTGCTTCCCTCTCCTATTTGACTATATAATTCAATTTTTCCTCCCAATAATTGCGCCAGTTCACGACTAATTGATAAACCTAAACCAGTTCCCCCATACTTACGGCTAGTTGTACCATCTGCTTGCTGAAAAGCTTCAAAAATAATTTTCTGTTTCTCTATCGGAATACCAATACCTGTATCACTAACAGTAAAAGTAATCATCGGAATTTCAGTTTTATTACTCATCCCGATTTGTAACTTCACACCCCCTGTTTCCGTAAACTTCAAAGCATTAGCCAACAGATTTTTTAGAATTTGTTGTAGGCGTTTAGGATCGTTATAAATTATATTTGGCAAATTATCAGCCAATTCTACAGCGAAAGTGATACCTTTATCCTGAGCAAGTTGAATAAAACTGCGATTAATAGATGTCTGCAAATCTTCGAAGCTAATTTCCTCGATATTTAGAGAAAAGTTTCCTGATTCGATTTTAGCTAAATCTAAAATATCATTAATTAATTCCAGTAAATCTGTTCCCGCAGAGTAGATTGTCTGGCTATACTCTACTTGCTTTTCTGTTAAATGACCTTCCGAATTATCTGACAATAATTTAGCTAAAATCAGCAAACTATTTAAGGGTGTGCGTAATTCATGAGACATATTAGCCAGAAATTCTGACTTATATTGAGAAGATAAAGCTAACTGTTCGGCTTTTTCTTCCACAGACTTTCTCGCTCTTTCAACTTCCTGATTTTTCCGCGCGACTGCTTTATTTTGAATCTCTAATAATTCTGCCTTTTCTTCTAATTCCTCATTTAGTTGCTGTAATTCTTCATTAGACTGCTTCAATTCTTCCTGTTGCTGCTTCAACAGTGATTGTGATTTTTCTAATTCTTTTGTTTGCTGTTCTAAACTGTGATTAGTTTCTTTAAGTTTGTCTTGTTGAAGTTGTAATTCCTGTGTTAAAGTTTGGGACTCCTGGAGTAAATGTTGAGTTTGGGTATTAGCAGCAATATTATTGATGAATACACCAATAATTTCAGTTAATTGCTCTAAAAATTTTAAATGCAGATTACTAAATCGCTGCAAAGAAGCTAGTTCAATAACAGCAATCACATCTGATTCAAATAAAACCGGTAATACGATAATATTTAATGGTAAAGCTGCACCTAGTCCCGAATGAATGCGGATGTAGTCATTAGGAACCTCAGTTAACAGAATGCGTTGTTTTTCTAAGGCGCATTGACCTACTAAACCTTGACCCAAATGAAATTCATTAGCTAAGTGTTTACGTTCTTGATAAGCATAACTACTTAATAGCTTTAATATAGGTTTATCCTCAGATTCAGCCATTAAATAAAAAACGCTTTGTTGTGCATTCATTAATGGTGTTAGATTCGATAGAATCATCCGAGATACAGTAGATAGACTGCTCTGACCTTGGAGCATTTGGGTAAAATTAGCTAAATTAGAATTGAACCAATTCTGCTCATTATTTTTTTGAGTGATGTTTTGCAAATTGGTAATCATTTGATTAAAAGTCCGCGTCAGAATACCAATTTCATCTAGGCGATCGCTATTTGGTAAACTGACAGATAAATTACCCTCTGCAATATTTTCCGCCGTCTCTGAAAGTTGTGTTAATGGTAATGAGATATTTCTAGTCAAGAAAAATCCAATTACCGCTAAAATCATAGAAACTAGAGGAATACTATAAGTAATACTATTAATAGTTCTTTGAGACGCTAGTTCTGCTTTATGAGAACGCTGTTGTAATAGTAAACTTTCTGCATTTTTTATCTCATCCAGAATGATTTGGATTTCATCCATTAAATCCTTACCCTCATCTGTGAGAATCACCTTTTTAGCCGATTCCAAGCCTTGATCATCTCGGATATTCATGACATTTTGCATTACAGTCATCTTCTGATTGATGAGTGGACGCAATCGATCAAGTCGGCGCTGTTGCTCAATATTATCTGTTGTTAATATATCCAGTTTTTGAAAAGTGTGATTTAATACCTCCACAGCATTAGTATAAGGGTGAAGATAGCGCTGTTCTCCAGTAATTACATAACCCCGTTGTCCATTTTCCGCATAGATCATTTGCGAGTCAAGTTCTTCCAATTGACTTAATACCTGATAGGTATGCTTTTCTTTCAGCGAAGTTGCAATCAGTTCATTAGTGCTGTGATAGCAGATAAAACCAATGGTGGCTAAAATTACTAAGCTTACAGCAAAACATACCGCAATTTTAATACCAATTTTCCAACGATTAAACATTTAATTTTATGCTTTTATTTACTACAGGACTCTCATAATCAGGGTAAATGATATCAGATGTGAAGGCTGTTGACCCTAAAAGGTGTCTTCAATACTTGGCTACTGTAACTATATACTGCCTAGCCAATAAGATTTATAATGTTAAGATGTGTAATTTATGTAGTTGCAAAGTGCTATAACTTCTTCACCTACCTAAGACTAGACTGGCTTCGGTATTTCTAGACCGTATAGGATGTTTCCTGGGGCAATCAGGGTAATTTCTCCAGAAATGCTATAAATATTCAAGAATGGTCATATTAATGCCTAGTTTGGGATTGCCGTAAAATCCTTAATCAATTTTTGTGAGTTCAGACTTTTCATCACTTAGGCTAGTAACTCAAGCCTCCGTAATTAGCTAATAAATTCTATGACTCGAAAAGCTATTAGAAATCCATCGAATCTTATTCATTCATGGATTATCAAAATTCTCATTCCTGCTATTCTCACCCTATTTTTGATAGTTATACCTGCTTTAGCTACAGAGCCAGCACCTGTGAGTATTGATGGTCGTTTAGTTTTTGAAGTTGGTAAAACGGAACAATTCACAGCTGAAGAACGAGCAGAATGGATTAACTTGCGGTTACGTAAAATTGTTTTATCCCAGAAACCAGTACAAGTAGCAATTGAGGAACGCAATAAGTCGCCAACAATTATAGTAAATCAACAATATTTGCTAACTGTTACCCAAGCAGATGTGGTCGATGATAACACTGTGGAAGAACAAGCCGCAGCTTGGATGATGCAACTGGATGACGTATTACAGCAAGCTCAGAGAGAACGCAGTGCTGAGTTTATCCGCAATGCTCTGCTTTTGGGTATTGGTATTTTGATAATTGCATTTTTCTGTCACAAATTTTTAGGCTGGCTATGGAAACGTTCTCGCCAGGAAGTGATTCAACGTTTACCGCCATCTCCTGAAGAGGTGGGAGTGGATTCTAGTTCTTCTACAGCTTTGAATTTATTATTTAATTTTAGTCTGCTGGCGGCGCGGATATGGCTTTGGGTGAGCGTTACTCTCTATATTACTAACTTATTACCTGTTAGTCGGATTTGGAGCTACCGTCTGGCTAATCAATTAATTCAAACTTTGACATCTCCCATATTAACTTTAGGTCAAGGTAAATATTCAATCATTCATTTACTAATTTTAGTAGCCTTACTATTAGGATTAATGATTGTAGCAGGTGCAGCAACTAACCTTTTGAGAACGCGCATTTTACAATTTACAGGAATAGATAGAAGCGCTCAAGAGGCTATTGCAATTATCACGAAATATACAATTATTATTTTGGGGACGATTGTATTATTACAGGTGTGGGGACTAGATTTAAGTTCTCTGACAATTTTAGCGAGTGCTTTGGGGGTGGGGATTGGTTTTGGTTTTCAAGATATCGCTAAAAACTTTGGTAGTGGTGTAATTTTGTTGTTTGAGCGTCCAATTCAAATCGGCGATTTTATTCAAGTTGGTGAGATAGAAGGGACGGTGGAGCGGATTGGTGGTCGTAGTACTTTATTACGCACTCTAGACGAGATTTCTATTATTGTCCCCAATTCGCGCTTTTTAGAAGATAAGGTGATTAATTGGAGTTATAAAAACCCAGTTTCACGGTTACGAATCCCGGTTGGTGTTGCTTATGGTTCTGATATTAATCTAGTTAAGAAAGCACTGTTAGAAGCTCCTGAAGACCAGCCGGGAATTTTATCACTTCCAGCACCGACTATATTTTTTGTCGGTTTTGGGGATAGTTCCCTAGATTTTGTCTTGCTGGTTTGGACTTCTACGCCTAGTAAACAATATTTAATTAAAAGTAATTTGTACTTCCGTCTGGAAGAGTTGTTTCGGAAATATGATATCCAAATCCCTTTTCCTCAGATGGATTTACACGTGCGTTCTGGAAATTTACCGCTAGGTTTATCATCGGAATTGGAAGACACTATCAGAGGATTTTCCGAAAATTCTAATAGTAGTAATAAAGATGAAAAGCTATAAGCAGTAATTATTAATCTGTTTGATTTTGAGGGTGATTTTAAGTAGTTAAAATTAAGTAAATCACCAGGGCGGAGGAAATTAGTTATACATTCTCACAAGTTGATTAAACTTGCTGAAACGATTCCCTATCGCTCTGGTGCTTATTGAGCGGATATATCCGCCATAAGGGTATAAGTAAAGGGTTTAATTAGCCTATAATGGTTGTAGGAAAAATATTGTATCAGCACACACATTTTTCCATTGATTTAATTATTTGTAGTTTGTCGATGGACTAGGGTGGCGCTGGCTTGATCAACTGGCATTAAGATGATTTCGTTAATATTGACGTGGGGCGATCGCGTGACGCAGAAAAATATCACATCGGCAACATCATCGGCTGTCAGTGGGGTAAGTCCTTGATATACTTTGTCAGCGCGGGTATGATCACCGTGGAAGCGGACGTTACTAAATTCGGTTTCTACCAGCCCCGGATCAACTGATGTCACTCTGATCGGAGTTCCTAATAAGTCTTGTTTCAAACCTTCAGAAATTGCTTTGACAGCAGCTTTAGTGGCACAGTAGACGTTACCACCGGGATAGGTTTGATGTCCGGCGATGGAACCTAAATTGACAATATGGCCGCGATCGCGTTTCACCATACCCGGAACCACATAACGGGTGAGATAAAGCAATCCCTTGATATTGGTATCAATCATTTCCTCCCAGTTTTGAAAGTCACCTTCATGAAGTTTATCTAAACCGCGACTCAAACCAGCATTATTAATCAGAATGTCAATATCACACCATGCAGGGGGTAAGTTAGAAATAGCAGATGCAACTGCTTGGCGATCGCGCACATCTAACTGTAATAAATAAGTCTCTACCCCAAACTCCTGATTCAGTGTATCCCCTAGTTCCTGCAAGCGTTCCCCCCGTCGCGCCGCTAAAATTAACTTTGCACCCACACCAGCAAAGATTTTGGCACAAGCAGTACCAATACCACTACTCGCACCAGTAATCAGAATAATTTTATTTTTCAGAGAAATCATGGTCAGTTCCGAATGAATCGTCAATAACACTTTGACACACTCCCCCATCCCCAGACAGTGAGTGTCAAAGTGCAATCCCTACTTCACAACCCGCAGACGCTGAGTCACCATAGTTACTCCATTACCGCGAAGAATTACAGCAGAAACCCAATGGTTCCCAGGGGTAGAGGGGGCGCGTCCCACTTTAAAAAGTCCGCCAGTTGTGAGCAATTCTAAATCTACAGAGGTAGGTTTAAGATATTTACTAGCTTGAACTGGTTCTTCTAATGCACTCCCCAGCAGAAAATCATCCCCCACTGGTTCCTGGACAATGGCATCAAAATAATACATTTGTCCTACTTTGACTTGTTGCGGTAAATTAATCTCAACTTGGGGTGGCTGATTACCAGAGGTGAGGCGGGTATTTTCTGCTAGAATTTCTTGACTGACGATTTTTCCCCCTGTAATTGTTTGGCGGGATGTAATTGTGGCATTGAGAGCCAAATCGTTACTGTTAGCAGAAGGTAAGCCAGTAATATTAGTCACCGTTTCGGCAATCATGCTGTTGCCTTGAGTTTTCCAACTTTGCAACTGTGTACTATATCGCAATTGTGGATATTGTTTCCACAGTGCTAGCAAGGATTTTTCTAGAGATTGGAAATTTAATCCATCCCCACTGGTGAAGTTAGGGCTGTATAATTGCATCACTGCTTTGATATTGCCTTGACTAGCTGCTGCATCCATTTGTGTTAAAAGATTTTTTAAGGAACTGGATGAGTTGCTAGGGATAACTACCTGCTTGGGTATAGTCTGAGCTATTTCATTGCGTATTGAGGGTATCGGCGGGTTTTGAATAGCAGCAGGAACTGGTTGTGCTGATTCTGGTATCTGGGCTTGGGCGGTTTGCCAATTATTAGTTACACCCAAGATCAGTAGAGATAAAATTAACCACAGACCATGAGGTAATTTCTGTTGGTGTTTCAATAACAAAGGAGTAATGTTTTTCATTTGGGAAGAGTTTACTGATTTAATTAGAGAACTTCAGGAAATTGTTTTATCTTAGATAGGCTAACCGCTAAACGGTAGAGTTTTGATGGCAAACACACCGATAAAATTATTAATAGCTGCTAGTGGGACTGGTGGACACTTGTTTCCGGCGATCGCCCTGGCGGAAAAATTGCCAGATTATGAAATTCAATGGTTGGGTGTCCCGAATCGTTTAGAAACTCAACTTGTTCCTACACAGTATCCTTTGAATACTATTGCAGTTGAAGGGTTTCAGCAAGGATTGGGATTATCCACAGTCCGGATTTTACTGCGGCTGATGGCGGGGATTGTGGAAGTTAGACGCATTCTCAAAGCAGGAGATTTTCAAGGTTTAGTCACCACTGGCGGTTATATTGCTGGACCGAGTGTGATAGCGGCGCGTTCCCTGGGTTTACCTATAATTTTTCATGAATCTAACGCTTTACCAGGTAAAGTCACCCGGTTTTTTGGCCCTTGGTGCAGTGTAGTGGCGTTAGGATTTGCTGAAGCTAGTAAGTATTTACCACGTGGGAAAAATACCTATGTGGGTACTCCGGTACGGACTCAATTCCTCGATCAAGGACTGAATACATCATTGGATTTACCTATTCCTGATGGTGTGCCTTTAATTGTAGTTTTTGGTGGAAGTCAGGGTGCGGTAGCGGTAAATAAGTTAGTTCGCCAGTCAGCTCCTGCTTGGTTTGATGCCGGTGCTTATGTGGTACATTTAACGGGCGATCGTGATCCAGAAGCAGACAGCCTCCACCATTCACAATATATATCATTACCGTTTTACGACAATATGGCAGCTTTGTTAAGACGCGCCAACTTAGCCATTAGTCGTGCGGGTGCGGGTAGTTTGACAGAATTAGGGATATGCGGAACACCAGCTATTTTGATTCCTTATCCCTTTGCAGCCGAAGATCATCAAACCTATAATGCGGATATATTTACTCAAGCTGGTGCAGCCTTAACTTTTAAGCAATCTGAGTTAACCACAGAAATATTAAAAACTCAGGTGTTGAATTTATTAAAATCACCCACAGAATTAGCGAAAATGGCTGAAAATGCCAAGGCGATCGCAGTTCCTGATAGTGCCGAAAAATTAGCGGCTGTAGTCCGTGAGATCGTGGAAATGTCGCCAGAAAGATAAATATGAATTTTAGGCGATCGCCATCCCTGTAAAAATTAGCTTAACTACCCATGTCCGACCAAAAACCTCTCAGCCCTTGGAACTACAAACCTTGGTGGTGTCAACCCTGGTCTATACTCCTCACAGGGATCACACTAATTACTAGTAGTTGGGTGATATTTAAAACTATTTGGCTCACGGTGATTGTTGCTATTCCTGTGTTGACATGGATGGGATTTTTTCTCGTAATTTGGCCAAAAATGATGATTCGTAGCGGCGTATTAGAGTCATATCAAAATGATTCCATAGAGCATTGATTTATTAATCACAAGCACCGCCACCCAGTATTAACCTAGAGAAAGATACCCTAACGCCTAAAATTTGTCAGAATTGAAAGCATAGCAGATGTTATGGAGTAGTTAAATGACAAATAACAACGTGAGGATTGTTTCTTTAATTCCCAGTGGAACCGAGATTGTAGCCGCACTAGGGTTGACTAATGCCATTGTCGGGCGATCGCATGAATGTGACTACCCCCCAGAAATCCAAAATCTCCCCATTTGTACCCAACCACGCATAAACTCCAACCAACCCAGCAGCAAAATTCATGATGATGTCAACAAATTGTTGCAATCTGCTTTAAGTATCTATGAAATCAAAACCGATATTTTAGAAAAATTACAACCCACCCATATAATTACTCAAGACCAATGTGATGTCTGTGCAGTCAGTCTCAAAGACGTAGAAAAAGCCGTTGCGACTCTCCTTCACAGCTCACCGAAAATTATTTCCTTAAAACCTAATACCCTCAAAGATGTGTGGCAAGATATTCAGCGAATCGGTAATATCTTCGCCGTAGACTCAGTTCATATCCTAGAAAATTTAGAAGCTCGCGTCAAAATTTGTCAGCGAAAACTCCAAGGATTATCCTTAACAGAAATACCCACCGTAGCCTGTATTGAGTGGATAGATCCGTTAATGACTGCGGCTAATTGGATACCCGAACTAGTTAACCTAGCCAGAGGTGAATCACAGTTTAGCTTCACGGGTCAGCCTTCCACCACCATCTCCTGGGAAACACTATTAAACAGCAATCCAGATATTATTATTTTTATGCCCTGTGGCTTTGACCTCGATCGCACTCGTCAAGAAGCACAACTTTTAACTCAGCGCCCAGATTGGCAAAAACTTCACGCCACCCAGAGCGGTAGAGTTTATATTACCGATGGTAATGCTTACTTCAATCGCCCAGGGCCAAGACTGGCAGACTCTCTAGAAATCCTAGCAGAAATTTTGCATCCAGAAATTTTTGATTATGGCTATAAAGGAACCGCATGGGATAGTTTATCCGCCCAGTAATCACGCTTCCCCCAAAACCCAGCCTTTACTTCCAACTAGCAAACACAGCTAAACCGTAATATTTCCAAGGTACGGCGACAGTCTTAAATCCAGATGTCTTCAGCATTTGCAATTGAGTATCTAAAGTAGCCAATTGGTCTTGGTGAGAATATCCTTGTTGAGTACTACTACCTCGTTTAGCCCGTACCTCAGTTAAATCATTTCCCTGTTCAGCCAACCATTGTTCTCGTGCTGCTTGATAAACTGCTGCTAATGTGGGTGATTCTGCTAATATGGGGTCGGCATTACCAAAATAACCCCCTGGAATCAGACTCGCCGCAACACGCTGGAATAACTTCAGCTTCATTTGATCATCAAGATGGTGAATTGCCAAAGACGACACACAAGCATCAAATTCACCACCAATATCGAACTGATGAGGATTTTCTGCCCATTCGCCAAAGTCAGCTTCTATCCCAGTCCAACGTTGTTTATATCCAGCATCTGCGATTTTAGCACCAGCAAATTCTAACATTCGCGGTGAGTAATCTAGGGCAATGATTTCCGCATCAGGACAGCGTTGGCAGATTTTTACAGTCAGTTCCCCTGTACCGCAACCCAGTTCTAAAATGCGGCGACTTGTGACCGGGAGACACTGGGTAATTACCTCCAACATTTCATCATATCGGGGTAACAGTTGGCGAATACCATTGTCAAAATCCGCAGTATTAGCGAATACTTCTCCAGGGAATATTTGTTGCATAAGAATTGGCAGAGATCATATAAATGTACTCTTCAAGCATAGCTTGGGCGCGTCTGTACCGGATATTGCTAGAATAAGGCAATCATATAGTCAGCTATCACTAATTTACAAATGCAGCAAATCGGCGACCAAAAACCACCATAAGTCAGCACAAAATAGCCGATAATAGAATTATTTTCTCATCTATGAGTTCCCCTTGGTAACACTAGCCTCCGAATTTTATTCCCATACTTGGGACACTATATGTTGCAGCTTGTAATCATTGTATTTGTTGTTATTTTAGGTTCAGCAATTTGTTCTGGTACAGAAACAGCACTGTTTTCTGTTTCTCGCCTCAGAGTCAGACAATTAGCACAATCCAATAAACGTTCAGCTGTTGCACTTTTGGCGATTCGGGAAAATATGAATCGACCGATTGCAACCATTGTAATTCTGAATAATATTTTTAATATTGTTGGGAGTATCCTCACAGGTAGTATTGCTAGTCAAGTATTAGGAGATACTTTGTTGGGGATATTTTCCGGAATGTTTACTTTTTTGATTATCATCTTTGCAGAAATTATTCCAAAGACAATTGGAGAGCGTTATTCTGAGCAAATTTCCCTGCTCACAGCCTTACCTGTAACTGGTCTTTCTATAGTTTTTACACCGTTGGTTTGGATTATTGAAAATCTGACTGCACGCTTTTTTAAAACCAAAAAACGTCCTACAACTAATGAAGCTGAAATTAAGTTACTAGCGAATATTGGTCAACAGGAAGGGATTATTCAAAGTGATGAAGCAGAAATGATTCAACGCGTGTTTAGATTAAATGATGTGACAGCCGCAGATTTAATGACACCGCGAATTATTTTGACACATTTACGGGGTAATCTTACCCTTGAGGAAGCTAAAAAAGATATTATTGGCTCACAACATACCCGGATTATTGTAATTGATGAATCTATTGATGAAATAATTGGATTTGCTTTAAAGCAGAATTTACTCACAGCAATGGTGGAAGGTAATAATCAGGAAAAGATTGCTACTTTAGCGAGGAAAGTCCACTTTGTTCCTGAGTTAATTCGAGCTGATAAATTGATGAAAAATTTTATTGCGGCGCGGGAACATTTGGCTGTGGTGGTGGATGAATATGGTGGTGTAGCTGGTGTTGTGACTTTGGAAGATGTGTTGGAAGTAATTACTGGTGAAATTGTGGATGAAACTGATAGAACTGTTGATTTACAAGAAATTGCTCGTAAGAAGCGGGAAAAAATGTTGCAGTCTATTAATGTTGGTAATCCTGGTTAAAGATATACAGCAGCCAAGGAGATTAGGACATAAACGGATAATAAAAACCCGTCCCTACTCCCCATTCCCTACTCCCTACTCCCTACTCCCTATTCCCCATTCCCCACTCCCCACTCCCTACTCCCTATTATTCGTCTATTTGACCGAGACGACGGATGTTTAAAATGTCGGTCATTTTTTTAATTTGAATAAATACTTGCTCTAGTTGCAGGCGATCGCGTATATCTATTCCTAAATCAATCAACGCTGGTTGACCAAGAGAAGTTTTTACCTGTGCATGACGCACATTAATTCCCTGGTCACTCAACCGGGATAAGATATCCTTCAAGACTCCCACACGGTCAAGGGCTTCGATTTGCACATTCACAGGGTAAGTTTGGGGACGGCTGATGTGTTCGGTAGCTAAGTTCCAACTCACCGGTACTAAGCGTTCATACTCCACAATTTCCAGATTATTGCACCCTTGACGATGGATAGAAATTCCCCTACCCCGTGTGACTACACCAATAATTGGTTCCCCTGGTATGGCGGTACAACAGCCAGCTATGTGATATACCAATCCTTCTACCCCAATAATGGGTGAATCACAAGGACGTGTGCTGGGAGGAGGGAAATCGCGGACAGTTTTTGATGTAGTTGGTAATTCTTTTCCGGGGAATAAAGGAATCACATTCCCAGGTTGTTGTCCTTTAGCTACTTCTCGCCAGCGATTTAGCACTAGGTTGAGAGTAACTTCACCATAACCTAAGCCCGCGAGTAAATCTTCTGCACTGTGATAGTTACACTTTTCCGCTACAGTTTGCATTGCGTCTGATTTGAGTAAACTATCAAAACCGGTTTTACCCAGTTCTTTTTCTAATAACTCCCGCCCACGAGCCACATTTTCATCCCGGCGCGATCGCTTGTACCATTGTTTAATACGATACTTAGCAGCAGAACTACTGGCAAAGTTCAACCAATCTAAACTGGGATGGCTGTTCTTTTGGGTAATAATTTCCACAATTGCGCCGTTTTGTAACCCAGTGGATAAAGGAACCATCCGACCATTCACTCGCGCCCCTGCACAGTGGTTTCCTACTTCTGTATGAATATGATAAGCAAAATCTATACAGGTAGCACCGGGACTTAAAGGTACAACATCCCCCTTTGGGGTGAAGACATAGACATCATCTTCAAATAAATTGTCTTTGACACTATCAAGATACTCTTGAGCATCCTTGAGATCACTTTGCCATTCCAGCAGATGCCTTAACCAAGTAAACTTTTCGTCTGCATTGGTCAATTGGCTAGTAGAACCACCAGTTTCTTTATACTTCCAATGGGCTGCAATCCCATATTCGGCGACATGATGCATTTCTACGGTGCGAATTTGGATCTCCAACGGACGGCCAGTCAGCCCAATCACTCCAGTATGCAACGACTGGTAACGGTTAGGCTTTGGCAATCCAATATAATCTTTAAATCTAGAGGGAATGGGGCGAAAAGCATCATGAACTACTGCCAAAGCCCGATAACATTCCTCATTAGTCTCGACGATAATCCGCAAAGCTGCCAAATCGTAAATTTCATGGAATTCTTTTTGCTGCCTTTGCATTTTTTGATAAATGCTATAAAGGTGCTTGGGACGACCACTGATATCATGACAGTGAATACCAGCTTGCTGCAAACGCTCCCGCAACATATCTGTAGTTTTGGCCAGTTTTTCTTCCCGCGCTGTCCGTTTTTCAGAAACATACTCCTGCATTTGCCGGAAAGCTTCTGGTTCCAGGTATTTAAAAGACAAATCTTCCAGTTCCCATTTGATGCGCCACATTCCCAGGCGATTTGCTAAGGGGGCAAAAATATCTCTGGTTTCTTGAGCGCTGCGGCGGCGGCTGGACTCTGACATATACTGTAAAGTTCGCATATTATGCAAACGATCTGCCAGTTTCACCACAATTACCCGGATATCCTGCGCCATAGCCAAAAACATCCGCCGAAAGTTTTCTGCTTGGCTTTCGGTTTTACTAGTGAAATTTATTTTAGAAAGCTTGGTGACACCTTCCACCAACTGGCGGACTTCTGCGCCAAAGTGGGTTTCTATGTCGTCGCTGGTGACATCTGTATCTTCAACTACATCATGAAGAAATCCAGCTGCTATCATAGCAGGACTGCCCCCTAAATCTCGGAGCAATCCAGCGACAGCAACCGGATGACTGATATACAGTTCTCCCGATTTGCGGTACTGTCCTTCATGCAGTTGATAAGCAAATTCAAATGCTTTACCAATTAAGACTGCATCACTATACCTTCGCTCTTCTTCACCTTCGCCCTTAAATGTTGAAGACTCCCATAAACATTTATGAAGCCATTCCGGAAGGGCAAGTTCGGTTGTGGAATTTACAAGTATGCTGCTCATAATAATTAGGTTTAATGGTGGTGGGTAGATAGGTCGGAAACGTTTAAAGGCAATGGATAGCACCGTTGAGAAAAAATGCTAGTTGCCAAAATGAGTATGATTTTCGAGTTAACTTGGGTAATTATCCATACAGCGATTCACAAATCTTATGTGAGAAAATAGATTTATGGCAAATAAGGCCTCAAAGCGTATTTGAGGTTAATAGTTTTTAATAATAAGTTAAAAAAGTTTATCCTATAAGAGAATTTTCTTGACACTAATACTATCTTAACTAGCACTGAATGTCTCTAAATCTTGAGAAATATCAGACACTAGCAAATTTGCTAGAACAAGTACGCTTTTATACTACAGCTACTCCAGTCAATGCACCTGAACTGCGAAAGGGTGTAACTTCTTTGCAGCAACTGTTTCGCCAGGAGATTATCCCTTTACCGGATGGGGATTCACGGGTATTATCTTATCGGACTGAAATCAGTAAGCAGCTGCGTTTGTTAGAAATTGATGTCATGTTTTTCCAAGGATCGCGGCAAGTATCTACTGCTGAGGAGAGGCTGAAAACGATCAGCGATCGCCTAACTACTCTTATTCAATACTGCACAGCTATTCTGCAACCACCATCGGAGGAGGAAACATAACCATTCTGGGCGTTTTGCTCTGTTTCTGACATCATCTCATGTTTTTCTGGCAATTGACAGTTATTTTAGTAACAAGTTGCAAAATGGGGAGTGAGTAAGGGCGGGTTTAAGCCGCGAGGAAATAGAAACGATGCTGAATTTAAATTTGCTGAAAGAAACTAGAGTTTATCAAGAAGCAAAAGAAGAAGGCGAATTAAAAGGCGAACTAAAAGCCAAATTAAATATTTTGCCCAAGCTTGTACAACGAGGACTTAGCATTCAGGAGATAGCAGAATTATTAGAATTAGATACTGAAACAATCAGAAAGGCTTTGGGAGACAATTCTTAAAATTCCGGACTTACGCAAAATACACAAATTAATCAAAGTTTTTGCGTGAGTTCTGTTTAATAAAATCCCCATTCTTCAGCTAATCTGATAGACTGGCGGGAATTTAAACTTATTATCTTTTCAAGGCTAAAAATTAATATATGAGTGAAGCTTTATTGTCCATTGAGAATCTCCGTGTAGCTTATCCTCAGAGTCAGGAAGAATCAGAGACCTGGGCTGTGGATGATGTATCTTTGACTTTGCAAGCTGGGGAAACAATGGGTTTGGTGGGTGAGTCTGGTTGTGGTAAATCGACTCTGGGAAGGGCTGTAATGCGCTTGTTACCCCTTGATAGTCGCGTTGAGGGGCGGGTGTGGTTCCAGAAAAAATTAGTGTTTGATTTAATACCTGATGAGTTGCGGAAATTTCGGGGGGAGGCGATCGCACTAATTTTTCAAGATCCCATGACACGCCTTGATCCTTTAATGACCATTGGGAAGCATTGTATTGAAACTCTGCAAGCCCATTCACCACAGTTATCCACTAAGGAAGCGAAGGAAATAGCGATCGCCACTTTAGAAAAAGTCAAGATTCCCGCCAGTCGTTGGGGTCAATATCCCCATGAGTTTAGCGGTGGAATGCGTCAACGGGTAGCCATTGCGTTGGCTTTACTTCTCAACCCTAAGTTAATTGTGGCTGATGAACCCACCACTAGTTTAGATGTCACAGTTTCGGCGGAGATTTTACAAGAATTAACCCGCCTATGTCGTGAGGAAAATATGGCGTTGCTGTTAATTTCTCATGATTTAGCGATGGTGGGCGAGTATTGCGATCGCATCGGTGTGATGTATCAAGGCAAAATGGTAGAAATGGGTGCTACTGAAACCGTATTTAAACAACCCCAACATGAATACACGCGATCGCTATTAGCAGCAGCTTTACATATTCAAGCAGTAGATGACAGCACCAAGGAACAAATTTCCCCATCACCAATATTACGGATTACAGAACTACAGCAGCACTACAAAATAGAACCAAATTTCATTGAAAAAATCTGGAAAAAATCAGGGGAAACAATTAAAGCCGTCGATGGAATTAACTTAGAAATTTATGACGGAGAGATTTTAGGATTAGTGGGAGAGTCAGGTTGTGGTAAGAGTACCCTTTCCAGGACAATATTACAACTGATTCGTCCTACTGGGGGCAAAGTAGAATTTTTGGGACAGGATTTCACAACTTTATCGCGCCAGGAAATTCGGGCTTCTCGGCGACAAATACAAATGATTTTTCAAGATCCTCATGCTTGTCTGAATCCGGTAATGACCGTGGGACAAAACATAGCTGATCCTTTATTTATCCATAAGTTAGCTGATGCAAAAAAAGCCAAATCAGAAGTTTTATGGATGTTAGAAAAAGTAGGATTAACACCCCCAGAACTTTATTATCAACGTTATCCATCTGATTTATCTGGGGGACAACAACAACGAGTGGCGATCGCCAGGGCTTTAATTACTCGTCCTCAACTGTTAATCTGTGATGAACCTGTAAGTATGTTGGATGCTAGTGTACAGACACAAGTTCTGGATTTAATGTTAGAACTAAAAGCCGAGTTTAAGTTAACTTATTTATTCATTACCCATGATTTGTGGTTAGCGCGGTTCTTGTGCGATCGCATAGCCGTCATGCACAGTGGAAAAATTGTCGAACTAGGAACAACAAAACAGATTTTCAGCGATCCCCAACACCCCTACACGCAAACTTTACTAGCAGCCGCCCCCTTATTAGCCCGTACTTAGGAAACACCAAAAATTAGCTAAATTGAGAACCAATAATCATACTACCAATACCACCATCAGTAAAGATTTCTAACAGTAAGGCATGAGGTATCCGACCATCAATAATATGTGCTGCACTTACCCCTTGGGCCAGCGATCGCACACAACAATTCACCTTGGGAATCATTCCACCACTCACTGTACCATCAGCGATTAACTCGCGGGCTTGGCGAATATCTACCTTCGGAATCAAAGTCGATGGTTCATGATAATCCTTGAGAATACCCGGCGTATCAGTCAGTAAAATTAACTTTTCTGCACCCAAAGCCGCCGCAATTTCCCCCGCCACCGTATCTGCGTTAATATTATAAGCTTGTCCCTTCTCATCTGTAGCCACGCTAGAAACTACCGGAATATAGCCATTACTAGAGAGAGTTTCCAAAATTTTAATATTTACAGTACTCACCTCACCCACAAAACCGATACCCTCTTGATCCTGGGGACGGGCTGTAATTAAATTACCATCCTTACCACACAGTCCCACAGCCAAACCCCCAGCCTGGTTAATTAGGGAAACAATTTCCTTATTTACCCGACCCACCAAAACCATTTCCACCACATCCATAGTCGGTGCATCTGTTACCCGCAGACCATTCTTAAATTGTGCTTCAATACCCAGTTTATTTAACCAACTATTAATTTCTGGTCCACCACCATGTACCAGAATTGGACGCAAGCCAACGCAAGATAAAAAGACAATATCCCGCATTACCTTATCTTTGAGGGTGCTATCTTTCATCGCCGCACCACCATACTTGACCACAACCGTGCGACCCACAAACTGTTGAATGTAAGGTAGTGCTTCACTTAGTACACGTACACGAGTAGCTTCCGTTTCCCTGATATATTCAGAATCGTTATCCATCACTAGGGGCTATAGAGATTTAAAACCTATCTAGCCAGTGTAAAATAATTTGGAGTCTGCAACAATCTCACCAAAGTAACTTTACTCAGTAGAAAATAGAGAAAAAGCTGTTTTCACACAAAAGACCCAGACAGTAATATCAGCCTCCTTCCATATTCATAGCTGCTAACATAGCTTGCTGACTCACCTGTTGATAAACAGTATTTAAATATTTCGTCACCAGATCACCAGCAGTTACACTTACGCCACTGTCTTCCGTTTTCCCTAAAGGAATCGCGCCTAAAACATCTAAGACCGTTTCGCTACCCGAAGGCGTAATTACTACCAAAGAAGACTCTAGAGGTTCCTGATATTCCCAGAAAGAACCCAGATTCACAGACAATGATGGCTGAGTCGCCTGTTGAGTCTCAGCTGTGGGAGGTGCTGTAACATCTACCTTAGCACCGCGTAGTTGACGTAAATCACTGATAATTTGCTCTTTCGTGCGTCCCCGTAATTGAAACAACACAAAGGGATCTTCACTAAAGCGATCGCCCAACTGATAATATACAGCACCAATATGTTTACAAGGATTAGCTTTATCAGGACAAGAGCATTTACTGTGAACATCAGACAGTGTAAAAGGAAACAAAGACAAACCATTAGCTGTAAACACCTCCTCAATATTTTGAGGCATTTCCCCCGCCAACAGCTTGGCTGCAAAAATTGCTCTTTGGGACATAGTTTCAATCACAAAATCCCATTCCTCCCCACTGAAATGGTCAATAGAAAGAGAAACTTTATAAGGTTCAGGTTCACTACCTTGGACTTTAGCTAATACCTTTGCCCCTTTAAACTCGATATTCAAAACATTTCCCTGACGAGAATAATTCCTCGCCCGTTCCAAACGCTTTTTAAACCGATAAGAATCAAGTAACTCCAGCCACTTTTGTGACCACCATTCCCGGCTAGCTTGCAGAGTTTCGTTATTCATAATTAAATGCAAAAATAATGATTTTAGTCCATAAATTGTTCTAAATTATTTAACCAATTTTCCAAATCTTCTACAGTATTTAAATCAAATATTGCCTCTCCTAAAGCCTCGATGACTTCTATATTTAAACTCCTAATTTCGGTTTCTAATTCTCTAGAAATTTGTCCAATTTTTTTATTAATTTGCCGGAGAATTAATTTTTTTTCTCTTTCAATACCTCTTTCAATGCCTGTCTCAATTCCTTCTTCCATCCAACTAGTGACAATTTGCATAACTTCCTCCTTCTCTTCTTTGATTAATGTGCCTATTTCTACCTTAAATTTCTCTTCTTCTATTTTATTCAATCTCAAATAGGTGTCAATGAACCCTGATATCAATTGCATTTTGGCTGGATTTAATTTTAAGGTAACTAATAACCTTAAACATTCCGCCTTTACTTTTGGCCTATCTTCTGGTGCTATATTCATTTTTGACATCAAAGCCGATGCAACTGGATTTGAACGAGTTAAAAAATCTCGCCAGTTGAGTTGATTCAGTTGCACTACTTGATAATTAAATTTTAGCACTTCAAAATCAGGAAAGTTGATTTGATAGTTATTCACTGCTACGGTTTTCGGTGAGTCGTAAGAAAATATAACTATCGGATATATTGGTAAGTCCAGTTTTTCATCTAATCTCGCAAAATAACGAAACATTCTTTGATTAAATTTCGGTCTTGCACCTGACTCAGCTTCAATATGAATCACAAAGTAAGAAGGTTGACCTAAAAATTTAACTTTAACTATTAGGTCTGTTTCATATTTGTCTCCTGCGGTGACATCTGTAAATATTTCCTTGTCTAAAAATGTAGTAGATGTGGTGTCTATATATTCGATAACTTTGGGAAAGAATAATTCTATAAATTCTATAAAAAAGTTTGATATTAGTTCTTTGAATAAACGGTCATGGTCTATCTTGTTTATCATCTTTTTACTTAACTAAAGAAAATTAGAAAAAAGTTTTAATTGCTGGTGCTATGTTCATGTAGCTTTTCCTAATCATATAAGCTATATCATAACCCCCTACTAGCTGAAAGGCGGGTGGAATTCTTATACTATTTTATTTTTCTTTAAACTTCATCTTCTTCAATTATAGAACCGCGATCAAGTATGAGTAAATCACGCAATTGGTCAGTATCCATTTCAGTTAGCCACTCCTCACCAGCACCAACCACTTGTTCTGCTAATTGTTTTTTACTTTCAATCATGTCATTGATTTTTTCTTCTAATGTGCCAGTGCAAACAAATTTGTGTACCTGCACATTTCGGGTTTGACCAATGCGAAAAACTCTATCTGTAGCTTGATTTTCTACTGCTGGATTCCACCATCTGTCAAAGTGAAATACATGATTAGCCCTAGTTAAATTCAATCCTACCCCACCGGCTTTTAAAGAAAGAATCATAATCGGTGGTCCTTGGGGGTCATGTTGGAAACGGTCAATCATTTCCTCTCGTTGCTTTTTACTGCTACCACCATATAAAAAGAATATTTCTTTCCCTAGTGTTTGCTGTAAATGAGCTTTTAATAACTTTCCCCATTCAGCAAATTGCGTAAAAATTAAAGCTCGATCTCCTGACTCTAAAACCACATTTAACATTTCATCTAGTCGTTGCAGTTTAGCAGAACTATATTCTTGCAAAGTGGCTAATTTCAAATATTGGGCTGGGTGATTACAGATTTGTTTAAGTTTAATCAGTAAAGCTAAAATCATCCCCCGACGTTGCACACCTGAAGCAGAATCAATTTCAGCTAAAGATGCTTCCACAACTTGTTGATAAAGTTCACCCTGTTCAGCAGTCAGTCCACAAAAAACCGTCATTTCCTGCTTTTCTGGTAAATCTTGAATAATATCACGATCCGTTTTCAGACGACGCAGAATAAATGGTTGCACTAAACCCCGCAACTGATTTAAAGATGCTGTGTCACCATACTTTTGAATTGGCATAGCAAAACGTCTCTGGAAAAATTGACGATTCCCCAAATAACCGGGATTAAGAAAATCTAAAATAGACCATAACTCCTGTAGTTTATTTTCTACCGGCGTACCAGTTAGGGCTATACGAAATGTCGTTTTCAAATCCCGTACTGCCTGAGATTGTTTAGCTTCAGGATTTTTGATATTTTGAGCTTCATCTAATACAATTACCTGCCAATCAATTTTCTGCAAAGTTTTAATATCACGGGGAATCAGTGAATAACTAGTAATAATGACATCGCGTTTTTCAACTGCTTCTAGAAAAGCCTTACCTTTAAAACGTTTATCGCCGTGATGCTGTAAAACTTTAAGGATAGGCGCAAATTTTTTAATTTCCCGTTCCCAGTTACCTAAAATAGAAGTTGGACAAACCAGCAACGTAGGATTTTCTAGTGCATCCTGTTCCTTCAAATGTAAGAGAAAAGCAATAAGCTGAATTGTTTTCCCCAGTCCCATATCATCAGCCAAACAAGCACCTAACCCCCAACGTTGTAAGAAAGCCAGCCAAGCCGCACCTCTTTCTTGATATGGTCGCAACTTTCCTTTAAAATTGGCAGGTATTGGGAGAGGTGTGATAGTTTGATTATTCGTTAGCGCCCCAATTAATTCTTGTAAATTCCCAGAGGCTTCAAAGCTAACCACAGGTAACTTTTCAATCGCTTGGGTATCTCCAGAACTCAGACGTAAAGCATCTTCCAAAGACAGCGCCATTTCGTCTTTACGACTAGCAAAAAATGTCTGTGCAGTTTTAATATCTTGGGGGCGCAATTCCACCCACTCGCCCTTAATTTCTACCAATGGGCTATTTAAAGCCACCAATTTATTAAATTCAGTTTTAGAAATCGTCTGTCCACCAATAGCCAATTTCCATTGAAAATTCAGTAAACTTTGTAAACCCAACCGTCCCTGCTGTTGTTTTTGGGTTTCAGCACTGATTTTCAAACCCAAACGATTCGCCCATCCTTCCCGGTTAGCCAAACTAGGAGGTAGAATTACCCCCAAACCACTATCTTCAAATCGCCAAGCCACAGACTTAATAAATTCATAAGCTTGTAATGGGTTGAGGTGACAAGATTGGGGATATTCTGTTTCTAAACTGGGCGTAATCGCTGGATACAAGCGGGAAGCTAAACCCAATCCCCGTAATAAAGTTTCCTGGGGTTGATCAATGGTGCGATTTTGATAAACTAATTGTTCAACTGGGTGATTCCAAATAGTTGCTGCATCCACTAAAAAATCAGGATCATCGAAACCTTGGAGAAAATATGTCAAAATCCAATCTGTTGACCCAGATGCAGGCGGAATTAGTTGGAAACAGGCACGAAATAAGGGTTTTCCTACCAGTTGATATTGCAACGGCATAGTCCAAGATTTCAGCGCCGCTTCCAGTCTTTCTACTTCCATTACATCTGCATTAACTGTGTGAGATGCAGTCATTAAACCTTGTAACCACTGTCGCACTGCTGATGGTAGAGTAGCCATCATTCTCGTTTCTAATAACGGTTGAGAAGCTAGCATTCCTCGTATTTGGGCATCTATGGTGCTGTTGAGAAAGCTTAATAATAATTCCTGGGGTTCAGAGGGAAAATCTACATACATTATGGATGGGTCAGATTCCTCTGCACTCCCTACACCCTGCTGATAAGTACGACAAGCCAAAGGCATTTTTGCTGAAAATTTTTCTAATCGTGTGCCATCCACAGCACTTTCTAATAGTACTTGCCACCTAGCAACAATAGAACTATCAGATTTGCGTTGGATAGTAGGCAAAAATTTACATCGAGAAATTAAATCTAAACTCCAACGGGCAACCTGTGACCAAAAATGTAAGTCTCCAGCAAATAAATTATTTTCTTCCCTCGTAGCATTTAAGGGAATATTAGAGAGAAATTTAATGGCTTCACTAGGGTTAAGACAAAAGCCTTCGACTCGCCACGGTTGGAGATATTTAGGTGAGTTATTTTCAGATACTAATTTGGCCGAATGTAACGGCGCAATAAATTCTATTTCTTGCTGATTATTTTCTAACAGATGAGTTGGTAAATTAATGATTTGAGAGTGTGTTGCTAAGGTGGTTTTAGTCGCAATTTTACTTTTACGACTTCTCCCAGTGGCTGTAACAGCAACTTGGTTTTGCTGCATTAAATTAGCAATTTGGCTATTTTGAGAATTCAGCCACTCACTCAACTCAACTGCTGTCATGGCCAATGGATGCGGTGGTATATCTGGGGATGTACCATACTCAAATTTTACTTGTGATGAACGCCATGTTTCACCCCAAATGAATAAACAACTATTGTGGTTTTTCAGTAACCAATTACCGTGTAAAATTGCCATCTGCTAACTACTCAAATTATTATTTAACTAACTTATTTACTAAGTATCTGATTATTGAAGTTAATCAATAAAATATTTTTAGGTTTTTGATATAGCCGAAATTACTGTTCTGTAATCTGGGTAAAGATGAGTATTTAGATATTGGAAAAAGAAGAAATAAAATATCATATTATTTGTTATTTAACTTACCTTTTGATCAAGGTTATAAAAAAATTACTAATGGAAATAAATTAGATGCAACCTCAAGAACAGGAGGTGGTGAGATCATGACTAAATCTCGTAACACTTAACCCCAAAATAAACCTCTGTCGCACCTTGGTGGTCAGAACATCTGCTGAAGATGGTATACATAAGCCAAAAGAGGTACTAGAGGCATTTTATATAAAGCCTAACTTCCCTGGTATGAGCCATATTTGCAACCCTGGTTTTATTGTACAACCTCGGTTAGGCGCTCAGGGTTTTGGAAGGTGCATAGAAGAGAGGAAGGGGTAATGTTCAACTGGGTCTTTCACAGCGATATACCTTTAGTAACACTTTGAGAGTCCTGGAAATTTGGTCTTATTGGTTTCGTGTGCCTTGAAGCTAGCAGAGGGGCAGATAGTAGAAGTACTAATTTTCTATCGGGCTTTGGATGTAAGAACTTATTTATCATTGTGTGTACCAGAAGTCAGTCTGAAAGCATAAATGTTAGGATTGCCACAGAAAGCGAAAAGCGAAAGACAAGGAAAAAAAACTGAATGGCAGAAGTTGATAAGTCAATATCCTTCGACGGTAGGGATATTCGACTGAAAGTAGGCTTACTAGCTCCCCAGGCTGGTGGGTCGGTTTTAATAGAATCAGGGGATACATCTGTTTTAGTTACGGCTACGCGGTCAAAGGGCAGAGAAGGAATTGATTTTCTGCCCCTGACGGTGGATTATGAAGAGAGACTGTATGCCGCAGGTAGGATTCCTGGAGGAATCATGCGCAGAGAAGGTCGTCCGCCAGAAAAAACAATTCTGACTAGCCGTTTGATAGACCGTCCCATGAGGCCGTTGTTTCCTTCATGGTTGCGGGATGACTTGCAAATTATCGCCTTCACCCTTTCAATGGATGAGTTAGTACCGCCTGATGTGCTAGCAGTAACTGGGGCTTCCATTGCTACCCTGATGGCACAAATTCCGTTTAACGGGCCAATGGCAGCAGTGCGTGTGGGTTTAGTGGGAGATGATTTCATTATTAACCCCACCTATGCAGAAACCGAAAATGGAGACTTGGATCTGATTGTGGCTGGTTCACCCCACGGTGTGATCATGGTGGAGGCGGGAGCCAATCAATTGCCAGAGCAAGATATTATTGAAGCAATTGATTTTGGTTACGAAGCAGTCCGAGATTTAATTCAAGCCCAGCAGGATTTATTGGCGGAAATGGGTCTGAAAGTTGTGCAAGAAGCACCACCAGAAGTAGACCAAACTTTGAATAATTATATCCGCGATCGCGCCAGCGATGAGATTAAGAAAATTCTGTCTCAATTTGAATACAGCAAAGCCCAACGTGATGAAGCCTTGGATGCTGTCAAAGATCAAGTTGCTAGTGCGATCGCCGAATTGCCAGAAGAAAACGAAGTTAAAGCAGCAGCAACTGCCAACAGTAAAGCACTCGGTAACACCTTTAAAGACATCACCAAACACTTCATGCGTCGTCAAATCGTTGAGGACAACGTGCGTGTTGATGGTCGTAAACTTGATCAAGTCCGTCCAGTTTCTTGTCAAGTTGGTGTTTTACCCAAGCGAGTCCACGGTAGTGGTCTATTTAATCGGGGATTAACCCAAGTATTATCCACCTGTACCCTTGGTACTCCTGGAGATGCCCAAAACCTCAACGATGACTTGCAAACAGACCAATCAAAACGTTACCTACATCATTACAATTTCCCTCCCTTCTCCGTTGGCGAAACTAAACCAATGCGTTTCCCAGGAAGGCGCGAAATCGGTCACGGTGCTTTAGCAGAACGAGCGCTCATCCCTGTCTTACCGCCAAAAGAACAATTCCCCTACGTAATTCGTGTGGTTTCCGAAGTCCTTTCTTCCAACGGTTCCACTTCTATGGGTTCAGTGTGTGGTTCCACACTATCCTTAATGGATGCTGGTGTCCCCATTCTCAAACCTGTTAGCGGTGCAGCAATGGGTTTGATTAAAGAAGGTGACGAAGTGCGAGTCCTGACCGATATTCAGGGCATTGAAGACTTCTTAGGCGATATGGACTTTAAAGTTGCCGGCACAGATACCGGAATTACTGCTTTACAAATGGATATGAAAATATCTGGTTTGTCATTAGAAGTTATTGCCCAAGCCGTCCACCAAGCTAAATCAGCCCGGTTACATATTCTGGAAAAAATGATCCAGACCATTGAAGAACCACGGGTTGACACCTCACCCTATGCCCCACGTCTATTAACCATCAAGATTGATTCAGACATGATTGGTCTGGTCATTGGACCCGGAGGTAAAACCA
Organism: Nodularia harveyana UHCC-0300; assembly: GCF_034931085.1. NCBI lineage: Bacteria > Bacillati > Cyanobacteriota > Cyanophyceae > Nostocales > Nodulariaceae > Nodularia > Nodularia harveyana. The sequence continues at coordinate 59,029 of NZ_JAYGHG010000025.1, forward strand.
TTAAAGGTATTACAGAAGAAACTGGTGCCAAGGTTGATATCGAAGACGATGGCACAGTCACAATTTCTGCCGTGGATGAAAGCAAGGCTAAAAAAGCCCGTAACATCATTCAAGGCATGACTCGCAAGTTGCATGAAGGTGATGTTTATTCCGGCCGTGTGACTCGAATTATTCCTATTGGTGCATTTGTCGAATTTTTGCCAGGAAAAGAAGGCATGATTCACATCTCTCAACTAGCTGACTATCGTGTAGGCAAAGTTGAAGATGAAGTTGCTGTTGGGGATGAAGTGATTGTCAAAGTCAGAGAAATTGACAATAAAGGACGAATTAATCTCACACGTTTGGGTATCCATCCAGACCAAGCTACTGCGGCACGAGAAGCTGCGGCGCTGAATCACTAAATCCGTTGGGGATTTTAGATTTTTATCTAAAATCCGCGATGCCTGGAATCTAGGCATCGCCGCAAATTTTAAGGATTTCAAATCAGAACTGAACTATTTTTATTCCCACTAGATAACCAAAAGGCTGGCTAATTTTAAATATGAATTAGCCATTAGTCCAAAGGATTTTTTATTCAGGTTTTTCGCCAAATTTTATGGATGCTTCGGAGTTACTAGCAACAATCACACAGTTGATTTCTCAGGCTGAACAAGGCGACATAGATCCTTGGGATGTCCAAGTTATTGAGGTGATTGACCATTATCTAGAACTAATGGCACCTGAAGCCACCGCTAAAGGTTATGAGTCAGACTTGTCGCAATCGGGACAAGCTTTTTTATCAGCATCGATGCTGGTATTATTCAAAGCTAACACTTTGATGCAACTATCTACAGTAGGCGACGCACAGGAAGATATAGCCGATGATGCCCTCTGTGCAAATGAAGATGGATTATTACATCATTCTCATCGTTTGCAGTTAGAGCGACACCTCCGCCGTCGTCCCTCAGCAATGCCTCCTCCTAAGCGACGTGTAACTCTGCAAGAGTTAATCAAGCAATTGCAGATTATGGCGACTCAGCTCAAACTTGTGGATAAATCCACTAAGCCTGTGCGCCCAAAACGTCAGGCCAGCGCCCAAAAGATGCGACAGGCGCTAGAGTTAGCTCACCAGGAAAATCTCACGGAAGTAGCTGGAGAACTAGAGCAAGTGTTGCATTGTTCCGCAAGGGAGCTATTTCTAGAACACAATTGTTTGAATCTTCAACAACTGGTAGATTTGTGGACTCAAACAAAGCCACCACAAAACAATGATTCTCACCATGAGTCAGAAAATAGCTCCACAGTTAGTGTTTTTTGGGCGCTACTACTACTCTCATCTCAGTCTAAAGTTGAGTTATTACAAGATGAGTTTTATCAAGAAATTAAAATTCGCTTAATTACACATTCAGCGAACTAACCTTAAAATTAAATCGGTTACCTGTCATTTTGTCACACCCCAAAAGTTGCAATAACGAGCAAATTCCTGTTATCCCTGTTTTTAGGAGTTACTTAGACCAAAAATTCAAATGAATGATTAAATCTCACTCTCCTAAAGTAAACTGACTTGTGTTTAAGGAATAAAATTTTATGAAAGCTATGATTCTCGCTGCGGGTAAGGGTACTCGTGTGCGTCCCATTACCTATACCATTCCCAAACCGATGATTCCCATCCTGCAAAAGCCAGTGATGGAATTTTTACTGGAACTTTTGCGTCAACATGGTTTTGACCAGATTATGGTCAATGTGAGCCATTTAGCGGAGGAAATTGAAAACTATTTTCGTGATGGTCAACGGTTTGGTGTAGAAATTGCTTATTCTTTTGAAGGCAAAATTGATGATGATGGCAAACTAGTGGGGGAAGCCGTTGGTTCTGCTGGCGGTATGCGACGTATCCAGGATTTCTCACCATTTTTTGATGATACCTTTGTGGTATTGTGCGGTGATGCTCTGATTGATTTAGATTTGTCTGCGGCTGTGAAGTGGCATAAATCGAAAGGCTCAATTGCCACAATTATTACGAAATCTGTGCCTCTGGAGGAGGTTTCTAGTTACGGGGTAGTGGTCACTGACGAAGACAGTCGCGTGATAGATTTCCAAGAAAAACCGTCGAAAGAGGAAGCTATTAGCACGAACATCAATACTGGTATTTATATTTTCGAGCCAGAGGTGTTTAAGTACATCCCTTCTGGGGTGGAATATGACATCGGTGGTCAGTTATTTCCCAAATTGGTAGAAGTTGGTGCGCCTTTCTACGCCATTGCTATGGACTTTGAATGGGTAGATATTGGTAAAGTTCCAGACTACTGGCGGGCAATTAATGGTGTACTTTCAGGGGAAATTAAAAATGTCCAAATCCCCGGTAATGAAGTTGCCCCTGGGATCTACACTGGTTTAAATGTGGCGGTGAATTGGGATAAGGTGGATATCACTGGACCTGTGTATATTGGCGGGATGACCAGGATAGAAGATGGTGCGAAAATTGTGGGTCCGGCGATGATTGGCCCGAATTGCTGGATATGCAGTGGCGCAACTGTAGAGAACAGCGTAATTTTTGAATGGTCTAGATTGGGTCCTGGGGTAAGACTGGTGGATAAGTTGGTTTTTGGTCGTTATTGCGTGGATAAAACGGGAGATGCCATAGATGTTCAGGCTGCTGCTCTAGATTGGCTGATTACTGATGCTCGTAGTACTGCGCCATCGGAAGCACCTCTGGAACGGCAAGCGATTGAGGATTTACTGGGAACGAATCTCATTTAGGGAGTAGGGATTGGGGACTGGGGACTAAAAATCTTCCCCCCTGCTCCCTGCACCCTGCCCCCCTGCCTCTTCTCCCCCTGCCTCTTTTTAGCTATTCAGATATGTATATCTTCCTAGACTTTGCTCATAGGTTTGTAGCAGTCTCTGAGATTCTGCTAAGGTAATGTGTTTTTCTTCTAAGGCTTTTTCACAACGCTTACGGATATTTTCTACCATATCTTCAGAGTCATACTGTACATAGCTGACCACTTCTTTCATGGTGTCACCTTTGACGATGTGTTGAATTTGGTAGCCTTTGGGTGTGAGGTGGATATGAACTGCGTTGGTATCACCAAATAAGTTGTGCAAGTTACCCATGATTTCTTGATAGGCTCCGTTGAGGAACATCCCTAGATAGTAGGGTTCGTCTGGCTTGAAGGTGTGCAGTTCTAAAACTGATTTGACATCCCGTAGGTCAATAAACTGGTCGATTTTACCGTCACTATCACAGGTGAGGTCTGCTAAGATTCCTCGTCGGATGGGTTCTTCGTCTAGTCGGTGTATGGGCATGATGGGGAATAGTTGGTCTATTGCCCAACAATCTGGTGCTGATTGAAATACGGAAAGATTGATGTAATAAATGGAAGCCATGATTTTTTCTAGGTCTTCCAGTTCATCGGGTACGTATTCTTGCTGTCTAGTGATGTTAAGAATTTTTTGGCAGCAAGCCCAGTAGAGTTGCTCGGCTTTGGCTCGTTCTGCAAGGCGCAGGATTCCTAAGTTGAAGCGGCTGATGGCTTCTTCTTTAAATTGGGCTGCGTCGTGGTAATACTCTTGATAGTTCTCTTCTTTGATGGATTGGTATGTTTCCCACAGGTATTTGATTACGGGGGATTCTTCTTCTTGTGGGGGTTCTGGTAAGTCTAGAGGTACGTCGCTGGTGCTGAGAACATCAAAAATTAGTACTGATTGGTGGGAGGCGATCGCACGTCCACTTTCACTAATCAGTGTTGGTACGGGAATTTGTTTCTCTGCACAGGTATCTTTTAATTCTGCTACAATATCGTTTGCGTAGTTTTGCATATTGTAGTTTTTGGAGGTGTAGAAGTTGGTTTGGGAACCGTCGTAATCTACACCTAAGCCGCCACCAACATCCAGGTATTTCATGTCTGCTCCTAACATGGCTAACTCTACGTAGATGCGGCTAGCTTCTTGGATGGCATCTTTAATGACATTGATGGCTGAGATTTGGGAGCCGATATGGAAGTGCATCAACTGCAAACAATCCAGCAAATTAGCTTCGCGGAGTTTGTTAACTGCTCCCATGATTTCGGGAATTGTCAACCCAAATTTGGCGCGATCGCCTGTGGAAGTTCCCCACCTTCCCATACCTTGGGTACTTAATTTGGCGCGGACTCCGACAATGGGTTTAATGCCTAACTGACGGTGTGCCGCAATCACCAAATCGACTTCTTCAACCTGTTCTAGGACGATAATTGAGGTTTGCCCTAGTCTTTGGGCTAACATGGCTGTTTCGATGTATTCCCGGTCTTTGTAGCCGTTGCAAATTAGTAATGCTCCTGGTGTATCCAACAAAGCCAGAGCAATCATTAATTCCGGTTTAGAACCTGCTTCTAAGCCAAACTGATGGGGTTTGCCAAATTTGACTAGATCTTCAATTAAATGGCGTTCTTGGTTGCACTTGATAGGAAATACGCCACGATATGCACCTGCGTAGTTATAACGGGCGATCGCTTTATTAAAACAAGCATTCAACCTCTCGATCCGGTCTTCTAAAATATCCGAGAAGCGAATTAACATCGGTAGTCCCAAGTTACGCTGTTTCAAGGCGTTGACTAATTCAAATAAGTCCAAGGAACCACCGCGATCGCCTTTGGGAGAAACTGTAACATGACCCGCAGCATTAATGGAAAAATACGGTTCTCCCCAACCTTCTATGCGGTATAATTCCTCGCTATCCTCAATTTTCCAAGAAAGGGGTAGCTGTCCTGTATTATTACTAGGTGGTAACAGTTTTTTTTGTTTGTGACTTTTCACGTCCGATTTGTGTCCATTGGCAGGCATGATCACCCCTTCAGATGTATCAGTTAATTCAGCACCCATTTGTCGTGACCTCTATATTTGATCCACGAATTAACAATTTAACTCATTCAACCTGCAACGGATATGCACTTAGAGATAATTTCTGAGATACACTCTGATTGGTCAGTAGTCATTAGTCATTAGTCGTGGCTAGTTAATCAAGAGTATAAAATCTTGATGACATCAGCAAAACACGAAAAACTAATGATCACAACTACGACCGGATACAAAATGTATTAAGTTTTAGGAGATAGCTTTGGAACGCACATTTTTAGCAATCAAACCTGATGGTGTACAGCGTGGATTGGTAGCGGAAATCATCCGTCGCTATGAAACTAAAGGTTTTACCCTCGTAGGCTTGAAATTCATGAAAGTCAGTCGGGAATTGGCAGAAAAGCATTATGGTGTTCACCGCGAACGACCCTTTTTTGCTAGTTTAGTGGAATTTATTACTTCTGGACCTGTGGTCGCAATGGTGTGGGAAGGTGAAGGCGTTGTGGCTTCAGCGAGAAAAATTATCGGTGCAACAAACCCTTTAACCGCAGAACCTGGAACCATTCGAGGCGATTTTGGGATTAATATTGGTCGCAATCTCATCCACGGTTCTGATGCTTTGGAAACTGCACAGACAGAAATAGCTTTGTGGTTTAAAGAGGAAGAATTAGTGAGTTGGGAACCATGTTTAACCCCTTGGTTAAAAGAGTAATTTAGAAAGTGGGACTGGGAAAAATTCGGGGTGCAGGCTTGCCCTGAGCGGAGTCGAAGGGGGGAAGACTTTGGCCTATGAACAAAATCTTTCTCCCTCCCTCATCTTCCTGATTAGGAGACTTCACTCTTTTCTGGTTCAACTTCGGCTACTTCAATCACATTACGTTCCGAGAATCCCCAGACTAGAATCAGTGCGATCGCCGAAATGACAATCCATTCTGGTGGGACTAAGTTCTCATTGATAACTCTCATTAATAGGCGCAAACCGACAAAGGCGACGGTGATATAGCCAGCATCTTCTAGGTTTTTAAACTCGTCTAACCACTGGATAAACAAGCCGGTCATAAATCGCAGGGTGATAATTCCAATGGTTGCACCAGTTAGCACTAGCCACTTTTCTTGAGAAACCGCGATCGCAGTTGTGACACTATCCAAGGAAAATGCTAAATCTGTGAAAGCAATTACAGGTATGGCTTGCAATAAAGAGTTAAACCGGGGACCGTGATGATGGTCGTCTTTGGATTCTTGGGAGGTGAAGTGTTGAAATACCAACCACAGTAAATAGCCAGCACCGAGTAATTCAAATTGCCAGTATTTTTGTATCCAAGTGGCTGTGAGAATCAGGCTAATTCGCAACACGTAAGCCACGACTAAACCAAAATTCAGGGCTTTGCGTTCTAGTTCCTTGTCTTCTAATCCTTGGGCGATCGCAGCGAGGGCGATCGCATTATCAGCAGATAGCACAGCCTCTAATAAAACCAGGATTAGCAGCACTATCGGGGCTTCAACGCTGAAATTAAAGTGAAGATAATCAAAAATGTTGTCTAGCATTCCGGGTTTCTCAAGCAGTAAAAATAAAAATTATCTCAAAAGTGCAACAAAATGCTACTCTTATCCAGCTTAACGCTTTGCTGCTGCATTCTCATAGGGAGGATATCTAGGCGATCGTATTCGGGCATTTTGCGATCGCTTTACGGTTAAGGATTTCTAGGTGTTATTCAATACACTAAAAGTGTTAACATTTTCTTTGAAATGATGATTCTGTTTATTGGAAAAACTTTGAAAATTTCCCTAACCAAGAATTGCTAAAACTTATATTACTTCGAGCAATTTCGAGATTTTGGCGAAAAGTTACCGTATTTGGATGGTTATCCCCAAGCACCCTCTGAGCGATTTCTAAAGCTTGGAGATACAGGGGTTCGGCTTGGTCGTACTTTCCTTGGGAATAGTAGAGTAATGCCAAGTTATTGAGGCTGGTGGCGACATGGGGATGATTGTCTCCCAGCAGGTGTTTTCTGAGTTCTAAAGCTTGGAGATACAGGGGTTCGGCTTGGTCGTACCTTCCTTGGGATTTGTAGAGTAATGCCAAGTTGTTGAGGCTGGTGGCGACTGAGGGATGATTGTCTCCCAGCAGGCGTTTATGGAGTGATAAAGCTTGGAGATACAGGGGTTCGGCTTCGTCGTACCTTCCTTGGGAATCGTAGAGATATGCCAAGTTATTGAGGCTGGTGGCGACTGAGGGATGATTGTCTCCCAGCAGGCGTTTTCTGAGTTCTAAAGCTTGGAGATACAGGGGTTCGGCTTGGTCGTACCTTCCTTGGGAATAGTAGAGTGCTGCCAAGTTGTTGAGGCTATTGGCGACATCGGGATGATTATCTCCCAGCAGGTGTTTTCTGAGTTCTAAAGCTTGGAGATACAGGGGTTCGGCTTGGTCGTACCTTCCTTGGGAATAGTAGAGTTCTGCCAAGTTGTTGAGGCTGGTGGCGACATCGGGATGATTGTCTCCCAGCAGGCGTTTTCTGAGTTCTAAAGCTTGGAGATACAGGGGTTCGGCTTGGTCGTACCTTCCTTGGTCAGAGTAGAGATTTGCCAAGTTGTTGAGGCTATTGGCGACATCGGGATGATTGTCTCCCAGCAGGCGTTGTCTGAGTTCTAAAGCTTGGAGATACAGGGGTTCGGCTTCGTCGTACCTTCCTTGGGATTTGTAGAGTGCAGCCAAGTTGTTGAGGCTGGTGGCGACATCGGGATGATTGTCTCCCAGCAGGCGTTTACTCAGTTCTAAATCTTGGAGATACAGGGGTTCGGCTTCGTCGTACCTTCCTTGGTCAGAGTAGAGATTTGCCAAGTTGTTGAGGCTGGTGGCGACATCGGGATGATTGTCTCCCAGCAGGCGTTTTCTCAGTTCTAAAGCTTGGAGAAACAGGGGTTCGGCTTCGTCGTACCTTCCTTGGGAACGGTAGAATTCTGCCAAGTTGTTGAGGCTGGCGGCGACATCGGGATGATTATCTCCCAAGCGGTCTTGCACCTGTGATAAACATTGCTGATACCAAGGTTCGGCTAAAGTATACAAACCTTGTCCTTCATAGAATCTACCCAAGCCGACGAAAGGCCAAATTAAATCTTCATCCCGCACCGCAGTAATCATATCTGTTGCCACTTCTGCTAAATGAGGAATTTCCAGTTGCACTAAAGTAATATCCTCAAGGGTGAGAGAATCAGGTATCTTTTGGGCAATTTCTACTAATGCTGCGGCGAAGGTTTTTTTGAGGTAATTAGCTGTGTTTGAATTAACTAGTTTCCCCCGCAAAAACTCTTTAATCAAGGGATGAATTTTATAACAACCCTCTCCTTCTGCTTCCCTTTCAATCAAATAACGTTGGTAGAGTTGCTTTCTGGCTTTATCTACGTATGTCTTAGCCCAATTTAGCCGCTCACTAACAGACTCTACCAAATTCCAAGGGATGATATCTGGAGCAAATAAACTCAACAACTCACCTACACTCCGTGTCATCGGGTCGAGCTTTTGCCAGCTTAATGCAAATGGGGCTTGCAATTGGGATGTTTCCTGGGTTGGTAATTGTTCTAAAATTTCTTTCAATGATAAATCTGGGTCTTCTCTTAAGTTCGCCCCTACCACTTGCAAACCCAAAGGTAGATATCCCAACCACTTGCATAAATTTTTAGCAGTTTCTAGTTCCCGCTCCACTCGCCTATCTTGCTTACCCAATAAATCTCTCAACAACTTCAAAGCATTCTCTGGTGAGAGTTTCTCCAAATTTACCTCTTCAACATCTGCGCCCAAATTTCGCAACCGAGTTGTAATCAATACACAGAAGCGGTTATTTTTGGGCAGTAATTGGTGGCACTTTTGCCAATCACCAAGATCATCAACATTATCTAATACTACCAATACTCGCCCTGCTGGTGGTTCCCAAGCATTCCAACACCATTTTGCTTGTTTCTCAGCACTCAGCAATGTTTGCGGCGCTTCCAGATTCATACATAACCGAGCAAACTCGATAATTTCTGTAGCCAAATCCGGTTTTCTAGCATCTAACCAACAAAGACCACCAAGATAATTATCTTTGTATTGCTGTGCATATTGTACCGCCAGTTGTGTTTTACCAACTCCCCCCATACCAGCCACAGCCAAAAATGCCGATCTTTGATTTGGCTGTAATTTATCATGCAGATCCTTCAGTTGCTGATCTCGTCCCACAAAATTGGCGACACCCCGATAAGGAATATTATTTGGGATAGATGACTGTGGGTTATTCCTATAGTTATAGACATTTCCAAAATGGTTATTACCTGTAGCTTTCCCTACTTGATAGCCAGTGCTTCTATCATGATTATTCTGATACATCATGTTCTCTGCTCAAATAAATAGATTGATAAAGATATCGTTAAATTTTATTCTCTCCTGGATGATTATGATGAGTACCACCAAAATAGTTAGTGCCTGTAGCCGTCCCTATTTGATAACCCGTGCTACTGTCATAATTATTCTGAGTCATACCTTTCTCTGCTTTCCTACCAGCCTCAATTTCACGAGCCAGTTTTTCTATCTCTTCAGCAAACTGCGGCTCTTCGTGCAGAGCAATCTGTAAATATGCAGCAACCCGATTTAAATCTTCTTTAGAGCCTTGTTCTGTAGCTAGGAGGGCAGTTTCTGCTTTCGGATTTCCCCGTAACTTGTCCCAAATCTTCTTTCGCAGCTCATCCATTTTGGCTAAGGCTGCTTCAGTAAATGTTTCGATACTTTTCTCGAATATCTTAGTAAAAGCGAGAGTTGCGATCGCACCAGCTGTAATTGGTTCCACAATATTCCACCCTATCAAGCCACATCTTGCATAATTGATACAGTAGCAGATATTGATATTCCAGGAATATTGGGATAAAAATAATGGCGTTGTTGATTTCAAATATGAACAGGATTTGTCACGATGTCAAAACCCCTGTAGAAACGTTTCATGGAAAGTCTCTACATTTAAATCCATACTCTGATTCAGCAACGCCAAAATAATTAATTTAAAACCAGCTTTTTATGGGCAATTTTACAATTCCCCAGTTTTGCGATGAAATCACCTCTACTCCGGGTTTTTCAACCTACCCTTTATAAAGCAGAATCAACCCACTAGGGCGTGTTTTCAAAGTCTAGAAGTAGGTTGGGTTAAGCGCAGCGCAACCCAACGAAGCAAACCAAATATTGGGTAAAGTTGGGTTTCCCAAAACCTCAACCCAACCTACATTTACGTCTAATTTTGGGTTTGAAAACAGTCCCTAGCCCCCTTCCCTACAACGAGAGAAAATTCCTTAAAGTCCCCCTTTTTAAGGGGGATTTAGGGGGATCATATCACTTGTGTGTAAACTGTAGAACCTTGCAAGAGAGAGGCTGGGGGAAAGGTTAAGCGCGAAGTAATGAAAATTTCATTTATCACTATTTACTCACAGATATCTGCCAATTTGCCTAACAGACTATCTGCTAAATTTAATAATTCCCCATTATTTAAATCTACATTATTCTCTTCACCAGCTAATAGATTTCTCACCACAGATAATCTCTCACTACATTCGGAAATTTTCCAAGATTCCTCTAAATTTACGGCGAAATCAAATAGAGAACGCTCTCCTAAATGTTGCCGAATTTGCATTGCTACATGATCGCTACTAACTAAAAACTCTTTAATAGCATCTAATGATTTATTCCCTAAAATTTCATCATGTCCCCAAGTTTCTAACCAATTACTATCTGCATTTTCTACATACAAATGAACAAAATTTACACCGTAAGTCAGCCAATCATGCTGCATTTTCCTGGCTGTTGCTAAAGCTTGAGCAAATTCTTCCACAGGAGTTTCGTAGCTTTGCATTTCTTGTAGGTGAGACATAAAAGCTGTGATGATCTGATGAATATGTAGGGGACAAAGACGAATCTGGAATTATTGAACCGTTGGGAGTGTCAATCAAATTTCAAATACTTTCCACCAGAAAGGTAGTCACTGTTGTACATTGCGATATTCACTAATTGCTTAATGAAATTAGCATCCTTGGGATTGTAACTTACAAATATTCCTCTCTCTATTTCCCAGATGTGCAGTGTATTTTGCCAAAAATGATACTTTTGATGGTTAAACTCTTCCGATACACTGGTCACTTGAATACATAGTGGTTTGTGCTGGTGACTACTAACAATCAAATCTGTTGCCATGGACAGGTCGGCAATATAACGCTTCCAAACACTACCTTCACGTTGCACAATATCTTGGGCTATAGCTCTAATTATATCATCATCTTCCTGATTAAATTCCCCTGCCATAAGTTTTTGTTTCCAAATGTAAAATTTGGAGTCATTGGCATTAATCCATTTAGGAAAGAGATAAGTGTACCAATACTTCTCATTTGGGGTCATCTGCTCTAACTTGGCTTTTTGTTCTGCTTCAGAGGGTGATGATTTAATCATCAGCCAAATGGTAGAATCTGTAATTACTTCTAGAAGAAAGGCGAGGACAAATGGTTTCGCAGTCAGAGAACCTACTCTAGTATTTTTTACCCAACGATTAATTTCATCTAATTTTTTAGCCAAGTTAGAGTCTATCGAGGAGGCTTGCTCGATGAGGGAATTTAGCTGATCCTTAATCTCTTGTGCTTGCAAACGATGCCCTACTTTCAATAACTAACGCTTGGTTAAATAGTTTATAACTAACTAAACTGGGAAATGTCTCGATTAATCAATAAAATTTATCTTTTAATCTTCACGGACACTCCCAATCATTGAGATAAATATCACTCTTCCGTTCGTAGCATAAGATAATTTGGAGCTAATTACCACACTAGTACAGTTAAACAGATCCAGAACTCAGTATAACAGGCTTGCGATCGCCATTCTCCCGGAGTCAGGTAACAGCTTTTTTCCGTAGACTTTCCGGGTTCATATAATAGACTAATTTAAGTAATTTCTGGTGAAGTCAGTGAAAATCCCCATTTGCTGGCTACAAGCTCACAATAGTTTCTCGAAATACTAGTAACGATTATCACTATGTCTCAGCCCACGATAGAATCAATCCTCCAAGAGAAGCGCTCCTTCCCTCCTACACGAGAATTTTCCCAGAACGCTCACATTAAAACCTTGGCTGACTACCAAGAACTCTATGATCAGGCTAAAGCTAATCCTCAGCAATTTTGGGCTAATTTAGCAGAAAATGAATTGGAATGGTTCCAAAAATGGGACACAGTTCTAGATTGGCAACCACCTTTTGCTCAGTGGTTTGTTGGTGGTAAAATTAACATCTCTCATAACTGCCTAGATCGACACTTGACTACTTGGCGTAAGAATAAGGCGGCGCTAATTTGGGAAGGAGAACCAGGGGACTCGCGGACTCTGACTTATGCTCAATTACATAGAGAAGTATGTCAGTTTGCCAATGTATTGAAGCAATTGGGGGCGAAAAAAGGCGATCGCATTGGTATTTATATGCCGATGATTCCCGAAGCTGCGATCGCCATGTTAGCCTGTGCGAGAATTGGCGCACCCCACAGCGTGGTATTTGGTGGTTTTAGTGCTGAAGCCTTGCGCGATCGCCTCAACGATGCAGAAGCCAAATTAGTCATTACTGCTGATGGTGGTTGGCGCAAAGATGCGATCGTTCCCCTGAAAGTAGAAGTAGATAAAGCCTTAGCAGATAACGCTGTCCCCTCCATCACAGATGTGCTAGTAGTCAAACGCACCTGTCAAGAAATACACATGGAAACAGGGCGTGACCATTGGTGGCATGATTTACAACAAGGCGTATCAGCCCATTGTCCCGCAGAACCGATGGATAGCGAAGATATGCTATTTGTCCTCTACACTTCTGGTAGCACCGGCAAACCAAAGGGTGTTGTCCACACCACTGCGGGTTACAACTTATATAGCCATATCACCACTAAATGGATTTTTGACCTAAAAGATACAGATGTTTACTGGTGTACAGCCGATGTCGGTTGGATCACAGGACACAGTTATATAGTTTATGGACCCCTTTCCAACGGTGCAACTACCTTAATGTACGAAGGTGCGCCCCGTCCCTCTAATCCTGGCTGTACCTGGGATATTATTGAAAAACACGGTGTCAATGTTTTTTATACAGCGCCTACAGCAATTCGGGCATTTATCAAAATGGGTGAACACCATCCCAAAAGCCGCGATTTATCCTCCTTACGGTTATTAGGAACAGTGGGTGAACCCATTAATCCTGAAGCCTGGATGTGGTATCAGAAAATCATTGGTGGTGAACGCTGTCCCATTGTAGATACTTGGTGGCAAACAGAAACCGGCGGTATCATGATTACACCACTACCCGGAGCCATTCCCACAAAACCCGGTTCAGCAACTATGCCTTTCCCCGGTATTATTGCAGACATAGTGGATTTAGAAGGTAATACCGTACCCGAAAATGAAGGCGGTTATCTAGCGGTGCGTTATCCCTGGCCGGGAATGATGCGGACAGTCTACAACGATCCAGAACGCTTCCGCCGCACATATTGGGAACATATCCCCCCCAAAGATGGTAACTATCTCTACTTTGCCGGTGATGGGGCGAGAAAAGATAAAGACGGTTATTTCTGGGTCATGGGTCGGGTTGATGATGTCTTGAATGTATCAGGACATCGCCTGGGAACGATGGAAGTTGAATCAGCGTTAGTTTCTCATCCAGCCGTTGCAGAAGCTGCGGTGGTGGGTAAGCCAGATGAAATTAAGGGTGAGGAAGTAGTGGCTTTTGTGACTTTAGAAGGGACATATCAAGCCAGTGAGGAACTGAGTAAAGAACTGAAGCAGCACGTTGTCAAAGAAATTGGTGCGATCGCCCGTCCCGCAGATATTCGCTTTACCGATGCTTTACCCAAAACGCGATCGGGTAAAATTATGCGGCGCTTGTTGCGGAATCTCGCCTCTGGTCAAGAAGTGTCCGGTGATACTTCCACCTTAGAAGATCGCAGTGTTTTAGATAAATTACGCGAAGGCGTTTAAAATCCGGGACTGGGTATTGGGACGTAACAAACTTCCCCCCCGCTCCCGAACACTGAGCGGCTTGTACTGAGCGAAGTCGAAGTAAGCCGAAGTGCTGCTCCCTGCTCCCCTACCTCTGATCTTCTCCTTCCCACACTCCCCACACTGCAACTATCATAGGTATGAGAACTTAATGGAGGTATGAAAACCATGAAGCTGAATAGCCAATTGAAATCAGCATTTATCCCCAGTCTCAGTATCATTACTACAATTTTTATCTCACCATTAGTTTTAGCGCATCCGGGAAAAGTCGCGGTAAATTCACCGGATTCGACTCAGCAAGTGATTTTAAGTAAAGTCCCAAAACTGGCACAACTTAGCAGTCCAGCAGAAGAGCGATCGCAACTCATACAACAAGCCAACATTTTATCCAGTCAAGGGGATTTCTCCGGTGCAGAAGCAAATTTACGCAACGTAATTAAAAAATTCCCCAGATATGCCTTTGCACACTTTGAACTGGGAAACATCTTATCCAAACAAAATCAGCCGGAAGCAGCTATTGAAGCTTACCAAGAAGCCATTCGCCTCAATTCTAATTATGCTCTAGCCTACAACGGTATTGGTCTAGTTTATGCTAATCAAAATCGTTGGGAAGAAGCTATTACAGCCTATCAAAAAGCTTTAGACATTAATCCTAATTATGCAGATGCTCTCGCTAATTCAGCAGTCGCACTATTACAAAACAATCAAGAAAGTGAAGGAATAGCTTCTCTAGAAAAAGCTTTAGATATCTTTAAATCACAAAGTCGCAATGAAAGAGTTTTGCAAATTGAACAAGTTTTACAGGAGATCAAAAATTCAGTTCAGCCCAATATTTCTTGAAAAATAAAATTACATCAACTCCCCATTTCCTATTATTTTAATATCTCAAATTTCTCTGTCATTTTCTTTGGTCAGAGAGATATTTTTTTGCTGATTAACCACAGCGATCGCCCACTTTAAAACTGGGATTTTTTGATACTGCGCTTTGTTTTTTTTTACGGTTTAATCCTAATTTCTGTAATGCAGAACACATTGCACTTCGACCTACCCAATTGCCAGTCTTGTCTGCAAATAATTCACACAACTCTATCAATGTTGCATCT
>NZ_JAYGHG010000026.1:0-72910 GCF_034931085.1 Nodularia harveyana UHCC-0300
CTTCCATATCACTTAATTTATCAGATTTTGGGGAGAATTTTTAGCGATGGGCGAACGCACAAGCATATCCGCAGGACTCAGCCCCTCCTTTGGCGATCGCTCTTCCACCCCCCCCTGAACGGTTACGTTTTCTTGTGGGATAGTTTTCCCCATACCTAAATACCAACGGCTTTATTAAAGCGGAGAATTTCCAAACTGCGATCGCCATATATACTCTCTATGTGCTGGTTACAGCAGTCAATGGCAAAATCATCTAGTTCTTCCGGCTCAATTCCGTACATCTCCCCAAATATTTTTGGTTCTACACGGCAGAAACGGGGGCGATTTGCGTAAATTTGGCATTCGCGGTTGGTATGATCGAAGTTAATGCACCATCCTCCTTCCCCTACCATACTCAGGTAGAGTTCCAGTTCTTCGGGTAAAAGATACTCTTCTAAATCTGGACGCTCTTCGGGGTCAAGGTTACAGCAAGCGCCACATTGTTTCACACATTGCCAGTTTGCCATTTTATTGATTTTCCTATAATTTTGTTAAGTAAATTAAATGTAGCAGCCCACAGACAGATATGATTAATATTGGGTTTTGTAACTGAAGTTACTTTGTATTTTTCCAAAAAATTATAAGGACAAGGGAAAATGTTCGACGCTTTAAGTAATGTCAATTGGGAAGTTATCTTACAGCTAGTTTCCGTGGGTCTCATCATCATTGCTGGTCCCGCAGTTATCTTTGTACTGGCATTTCGCAACGGTGATATGTAAATCGGCAATATCCTGAGTGCTGAGTGTGGAGTTAATTAAGTCTCATATCTCAGGACTCAGTGAACACTGAGGGTAGATAATGCCTGAAGAGCAGCTTGGATAATCTGGTCATATTTTGGTTGAGATATATCAACTTCTACAGAGTCCTGACGATTGTTACCCAGTAGACCAATGGTGTGTCCTGGTTGTATGACTAAAACTTTGCCTTCAGGATTTTTAATTCTTAATTCTGGTGAAATGTCGTTTTGATAGATACCGCAGATATAGTCTCGCTGGTGGTACTGAAACTGAGTTTTTAGCGGACTAGCTGGGGATTGATTAAATAGATCAGATAGCTCTAGGCGTTGGGAATTAGGAGCTTGATGATCAAAATTTTGCTCGGTGAGTCTGACACCCTGTAGCTCCAACTCAATGGTAGTTTTGCCATTAAAGTGATTTTCTCGTAGCTTGTATGCAATATCAACTCGCGGTGGGAGGGGGAAATAGTCGCGCCACCTCCAGGCGATCGCTTTAATTTTATACTGTTGATGATCTATAGTTTGGCTGAGTGTTAATTTAATGTGACCCTTACCAACGATTTGCTGCTCAATTACCTGTACCTGGGATGTCCAGAACAGGGGATCGGGGTTTTCCATACCGCAGGGATGCAGAGAATTTAACTGTTGGTACAGCTGCTGATTGATGTGATTAAAATCAAGTTGGGCATCAATTTTTACTAACGGTTTCAGGTGTTGTAGTTCTAAACACTGATGGGCAAATTCACAGAGGCGCGATCGCAATATCTGCAAATTCTCGGCGGCTAAAGAGAAACCCCCGGCGGCTTTGTGTCCGCCAAACTTACCGAGCAAATCGTGACAATATTGTAACGCCTCAAATACATTAAATTCAGGAATCCCACGGGCAGAACCGCGAATCTCTGTCTCATTCTCATAAGTACCAATAAACACAGGCACACCGTAGCGTTCCACTAGGCGAGAGGCGACAATCCCAATTACACCATGATGCCAATTAGGTTGCACAACTACTAATACTCGGTCTTGGGGGAGGTCAGAGACAAACTCAGCTTCCACATAGGCGATCGCCTGTTGTTCAATTTCCTCGCACATTTGCTGACGGCTGGTGTTAGTTAACTCACACTCCATCGCCCGATCTAGTGCGATCGCCATATCATCTGTAGTTAATAATTCAATGATTGTTTGGGGATCACCAATGCGACCAATAGCATTAATCCGTGGTCCCAAACGAAAGCCAATATCTTCAGGCTTTAAACTTTTCGCAGACGAGGAACTCTTTCCCCCTGCTCCCTGCTCCCTTGCTCCCTTGCTCCCTGCTCCCCGCTCCCCTGCTCCCTGCTCCCTGCTCCCCTGCTCCCTGCTCCCTGCTTCTTCCCTCACCTGCAAGCCAGCCACTTGAATTAACGCCTTGATTCCCGGTAAATAAGATTTAGGTAAATGCTTTAAACCACGTTTCACCCAACGCCGATTCACACCAGTTAAAGGAGCTAAGTCTGCAATGGTTCCCAGGGTAAATAACGCTAACATCGGCTGCACTAAGCCTTTAATTTCGCCTAACTGTTGCGCTAGAGATACCGCTAAAATGTAAGCCACACCCACACCTGCAACACTGCGATAAGGTGAAGATTCCGCAATCAGTTTGGGGTTGAGAATGGCGTTAGCTGGAGGTAATTTGGGGGGGATGTCGTGGTGGTCAGTGACAATTACATTTAGACCGAGTTCTCTGGCTCTGGCGATGGGTGCATAGGCAGAAATGCCATTATCTACAGTCAGAATCAGATTTACACCCTCGCTGTGAAATTCTTCCACGATTCGTTCATTGATTCCATAACCATCGTGCATCCGGCTAGGGATAGCATAATCTACTTCTGCACCTAAACTGCGGAGACTACGCAACAGTAAAGCGGTGCTAGTCATGCCATCAGCATCATAGTCACCACAGATAGCTATTTTAGCTTGAGATGCGATCGCCCCTTGCAACAATTCCACACTCACCGCCAAATCAGGAAACTCTTCTAAAGGTGAAGGTAAAACTAAAGACTCTGGATTTAAAAAACCTTGTGCTGCTTCTGCTGTAGTTACGCCACGATTAATCAATAGCTGGCTAATAATAGGAGAAACATTAGTTAACCGCGCCAGATTTTCCGCAGATTCTGGTTGCTGTGGATAAATTTGCCAACGCTGATTAGGTAAGCAGTTGTTAGCTAGTGTCGGTTGAGGCAAAGTTTGATTGAGCATCAATTATCAGTTGTGAGTGTTGCTCCGCAGTTGAGAGTTCACTCATAACTCATAACATTTTTTGCCAGTAAAAATACATTTACCCGATATTTTGCCACACAGCAGACTTGATTTCCCTAACTCCACAGAAAAATTTCTAAATGAACTTTTGCTTCATTTCCCAACGCTTTTTGTCCTCGTTCCGGTAAGGGAATATCAGCAACAAAAGTATCTTCCTGGGGATTGGGATTAATGGAAATGTTCGGCTCTTCGTCAGTATTCCACGTATATTTAGCCCTGTATGCACCATCGACAACTTTGACATCCACAATCAGATAGTCAGACCACAAGGGTAATTGGTCGATATGGTTACCAAACAACCAGTTGCGCTTTTCTTTTACAAAGGAATGTAATGCTAATTTAATCGCATATCGACAACTAGAATCAGACTTAGCTGAGTAGCTAGGAATCATGAAAGCTGTAAATAATGGGATGGGTTTATCCCTGGTTAATTCTAATGTGATCGGACAATAATGATCAATGTTTTGTTCATGGATAGCAACCGGAAGACCACGCAGAGCAGAGCGGACTTCCATCTGATAAAAAGTATTCTGGCGATCGCTCAATTCTACACCAAATAGAGACAACTTGACCTTGATATCACCGAATAAAAACCGTTGCAGATTCTGATAAGCTTCTTCCGAATTGACCATTCCATAACGGCCACCATGAGTCCGATAAATATAGGCGCGGTGTGACCCTCTGACATAAGCTTTGTCAATTTGAACTAGACCATCACTTTGAGCGCCTACAACCTTCTGTGTCAAACCAAAACCCTCTTCGTAATCACTCGCATTTGTACCGATAATACAAAAAACCCGGTCTACTGGAAAAGAGTTATTCAAGCTTTGGACATCAAATTTCTCAGGTAACAAAAATTTTTTCTGTCTTTGAGGTGTTAAATATTCATACATTCGTCGGGGACCAAAGTCATCCATATTATTTAATCTGAGTGTGTCAATAATTTTTTCAATTAATCCACGCCCCACATCAAAATGAATCCCACCATGAGGTGTACCATAGGTAAAAAATTTATCAATATGATCAAGAGCCTTCTCGTTATTCTCTGGATAAATCTTCTGTATCAGACTGCGACAAACCAGACCCCCCATAGAGTGAGCAACTAAGTAAACTTTATTAGCACCAGTCTGAGATTTAACATTTTTGATCAGTTCTCTTAAACCCTCTGCTACTTCCTCCATTGATAGTCTGATAGTTGTTTCAGAACCAAAGCTTTCAGTAGTTTGATCATAAAATCGGTAGATCGAAATAGATTTCCAGTTGTTTCTCAACTGCTGCTCCTGATTATGCTCAAAAACAGGTCGATAACCGTGATCAGTAATTAGCCGCAATAGTGGACTCTCGAAAATATACTGCTCCGGGTTTCCTTCCGCACCCACCCGAATATGTGCAGAACCGTGATTAAATCCATAAAATGGATCTTCAACCGTTTGCTCAACATCTTTATCTGAGCCAGCATATCCACGCACATAGATGATGGGTAAATATTTCATTATTATTTGCTTTTTAAAGTTAAATTTAGCTTTCAGCCGTAGTAGCAATTAAAAGCTACCAGAATATATATTTTTTGCTATAGTTTTGTGATGATTTGTATTATTCCCTAGAAAATCACCAAATCTAGCATTGACTCGATCAAGCTCAAAAATTGACGACATTATAAATTAACTCTATAATTAAGTATATTTTCCAACATTTGGCTAGTTATTTATATGCAAAAGGTAGCGCTAACTGCGGGAATCAGCCTGTTATTTAGTTTGCTAATGATTCAACAGGCAAAAGCTGCTAATTTTACCTTCAGTCCCACAGTGACATTTGAAGTTATAGATGGCGGTTTTTCATCGGAATTTGATGGTTTAGGCGATGAAGTTTTTCCTAATAATTTTGATACTGTAGTTTTAGGACCCCAAGGAGAATCGGCAGAATTTGCCGAATTTGATCTGGCTGAATTTTCTCTCCCACCTTTGCAAGTAATTACAAGCGCTATTTTCCAAGCTGAAATATCTACTATTCAAACCACGGGTCTGGGTATTCTTCCTGGTAATCCACCTAATAGTTTGGGAGTATTTGGATATATTGGGAATGGGGAAGTCGATGCATCTGATTTACAAGAAAGCACGCTGTTAAACACAATTGACACATCAACTGTTGTTGGTGGAGAAGTTATTGATTTTGACGTAACTTCTTTTGTGCAGAATTTAGTCAGCAATGATGATAGATTTGTGGGTTTAGCAATTCGCGCCCAAGACCAAGGAGCTTTAACATTAGGTGGATCTAATTTCTCTGGGATAACTCCTCGATTAATTATTAAAACAGCCTCTGTTCCGGAATCGGCTAATATTTTCGGTTTATTAGCGTTTGGTGCTTTGGGTGTCACAGGAATGATTAAACGCTCAATTCGACGTTGAGCAAAGTTTGGCGATTTAGTGAAATTCCGTTAGAGAAACTAACCGCAAAGGACACAAAGAACGCTAAGGAATAAGAAAAAAAAGGAAGAAGCAAAATTGTAGGTTGGTGTGGTATAAGGGAATCTAAGATGATGGCAATACGTCTAATATGCTATTTTAGCTTTGTCAGTCCAATAGTCGGTTCCAGGGAAATATCTACATCATTATTTAGTAACTTTTCTGCTGCTTCCAACATAGATGTGGCGATATCTTTTAAGTCTTCACGGTTATTCAGATAAGTTTGCAAAGCTGACCTGGGGTCAATACTGCTACTGGCGGTCAATTCTGGGATTCTAGGTCTAGCTAACTGGCTGATTAATTCTGCTTGAATTGTGTAGTTGTGTGCTGGAGTTAAGGCTGTATGGATAGCAGCGTTATCAATCATATCCATTTGTTCGGAACGCAGTTGATAAATTAACCGCACTACCGCATCTTCTATATTATATTTAGCGATCGCCTTCATTAATGCAACTTGAGGATCATCGGCTTTCGATATATCCACCTGAATAGTTTGAAAACTGCGAACCGGTAAAGGACAAAACTCCCAATTAGCCGTTCCTTTCTCCAGTTCTATCATCACATAGCCTTTATCTTCTTTTTCTTCGCTAAAATCTACCCGTTCAATACTTCCGGGATAAATCACCGGCGGGTTATTGGATTTATTTAAATTTTGGTGGCGGTGAACGTGACCTAATGCCACATAATCAAAACATGGTCGCGTTAGCAAAGATAAAGGTAAAGTAAAACCCTTACCCACTGCTAAAAAACGTTCAGCGCCTAAAGTTGCATTATCAGCCATCAAGTGAGCTAAAAGCACGGTGGGAACATCAGCATCGAGACGGCGAATTTCTCCTTCTAAAACCACTTGGAGGCGTTCTGTTAACATTTGATTAACTTCAGACAAAGACGCATTTTTAGTTTCTTGGCGAGTCATCAAAGTCGAACGAGTTAGCCAAGGTAGGGTAATTACTTGGATTTTGCCATTACGGGTTTCGATATTATGAGTGGTTAAAGTATCGCCGACGACAAAACCCGGAACTCCCAAGGTGCGGTAAATATTTAAACTCGCTCCTCCCGTTCCTTGGGAATGTTGGTCATGGTTCCCGACTAACAGCACTGTGGGAATATCTGCATCCACGAGTCGGCGAAACTGACTCGCAAAGGCTTCTTGTACATAAGGCGCTGGGGTCGCATCCGGAAACGCATCACCACCAAATAACACTAAATCTACAGTATCTGCTAGCGCACGGTCGATACATCGAGATAATGTCTTGACAAAATCCTCTAGTCGTGTGTTAAGTCCTGTCGCCGGATTCATACGTCCGTGGGAAAAACCGCTTCCCATATGGATATCAGAGAGATGGAGGATTTTTATCATCTTTATTAGGTGTCAGTTGACTTTAGTTAAATACACCTTAGCTATAAATTAGCTACCGATACTTTTTTGCTAACATTCATTAACAAATACACTCCTTGAGAGAGGGCGTATCAACCAATGCACGAAGGAAAATCCCTCGCGCACCATTCATGTCCCGGCTCATCATTTGCCCATCAGATGGAGACTTGACGAATTTAGCACCACCAAGATTGGGAATTATTTCACCAGTCCAACTGACTGTTTTTGATGTATACGCCTCGTTAACATCCATAACTACCTTGTTAGTCTCAAAAGCTTTGTGCTTGAGAAACTGCTTAAATCGATAGTGAGAGAGTGTTAACATTTGACGCACTGACTTTGACCTAATTCGGCGCTTTGCCCTTACGGGTTCGGGAGTTCCTACACTTGGGGAAACCCCAAGACCGGACTCCCTCACCTTCTTAGACATTTGGGATGTTTCAAAAGTTGGCAGCAAAATAATGTCAAAGTTATCGACCAAAAATCTAGCAGTTTTCTTGTGCAATTCGTCTACAAGGTTTTTGATTTTACCTCGCAGTCTACTGGCGGCAAGCTTCATCCTTCTTCTTTGTTTGCACTTGGCTTTAGTGAATTTAGAAATTAATTTATCTAAGCGGAAACATAGCTTCTGAATTTGCAAATTAGCAGCTGTTCCAATTTCACCAAAACTGCATTCAGAAAAGAAAGTGATGAATGTTCTGATACCGGGGTCAAGTGCCACAACACGTCCTTGGTTATCAGACTTTTGTTGTGGCACATCCTCTGGAACTGTCAGATAGTAATCACGGTAGGCAAATACTAAACGACAATCGCCAAAGCTTTGTGGTAAGGATTCTTTGAAGGTTGCCTCACCTAATATAGTGTGGTAGATTCCCAAATCCTTTACCGCAGACTTGGGAATGTAACAAGATTGCACAGAGTCTTTTCTTGACCTAAATCTAACCTTGCTAATACCACCACCATTTTTAAACTTTTTCTTGGCATTACTAACAGCCTTACAAGCATCTTTGATGGCGATTGATTTAATTTGATAAGGGACTGATTTACTCCATTCTGGTAGTCCATTTAATATGTCAGTTTTAATCGCTTTCCAGTTAGCTTTGACGCTAGAATCCTGTAGCAATTTGACAGTAGTGTTATAGACAAATCTAGATACACCAAACCAATGCCTAAGAGTCTGCCTTTGTGCCGCAGTGAGGAAGATCCGGATCTTCCTTGATTTTTTTACTGTACTTTCTGAGTCCGTGCATCCGACAAGAGAAGACATGGAGGATGGAGAGAAGATCCGAGGTAAGTTCTGATTGTGGGCAGTATACAGTGTTGTCGAGAACCACGATTTGTCCACCGTTTTGCTCGACCATGTACTGAATAAGCTCGAATCCAAACCTTGCGAGTCGGTCACGACAGGCAACAACAAGCGTGAGCTTATCTCCCCGCATAAGTCTGTCCAGTAAGGCTTGCAATCCTTTCCTTTTAAAGTTGATTCCACTGCCGATGTCTTTGATGATTTCGGCATCTGGGTAGAGTGATTGTATGTAAGCAATTTGTCTACCAAGGTCGTCTCGTTGTTTGGTTGAACTGACTCGGCAGTAACAAATAATGGAAGCTCTAGTTGCACCACGAAGGTAGGACTCGACGTTAAAGAGTCTTTGTCCCGCTTCGTTTTTGATGCTTTCGATCTTGCCATTGTCTGCGTACTTCCTTAAAGTGTTTGGGTGCAGTCCAAGTTATTAGCATATGTAATCTATTGTTAGCAAATATTTAGCTATTGAATAACCTTTTCCCCACGAGTACCCAAAACCGAAATGGCTATGTGGACTTGTCAATCGTCATTAAACAAGGGTTACAGTCAAACTTCCGCACTGATATATATTTTTAAAATCTTTACTAAGAAACCTTACAATACTTTAAGTTATATAGCGCTTTTATGTATATTTACGGGGTTAATGATAAGTTAAGGGGAGAATAAAAATTCTGGATTTTATCAAAAATGAATAACTCCAATTTCCCTAATCAATTGGGTCAATCGATGATTATGGGTGCGTTAATCCTGTTTACCAGCATTAGTGTTATTCTGATTATGAATTGGTTCTAAGGATAGAAACACAATTTAGCCCTGCTGAATTATGAGCGGGGTTTTAACATTTGTTAACAGATATGCTTCATAAAATAATATAATAGCGTTTCAGGCGATCGCCATCAACAAAATTGTTGTCTAATTTATTTTCCCACTGGGTTAATGAAAGTTGGGTTCGGAACGCCAAATCGAATATTTACAAGTCTGCGTCAGAATTAGTCTATTAATAAAGCTGAATATTATTCTTGAGATTTTACACTTTACAAGCCTCGTCACTAATTAATCAGACCTCGGTAATTGTCCCCAGCTTGCAGAATATGTTTAGGATATGATTTGAGTTCATTCATCTAATAAACTCATTAATGACTGAATTTCCGTGTCTTGTGATGCCGATAATTGCTGCTGTAATGCTAATAGTTGATTCTTTAAAACTGCCGAAGTATAAGCCATATTAGATGCTTCCGCCAGTTTTAATTGAGTTTTTTTTATTCTAATTTTTCTTAACAGTTCATTTACCGCATCAATTGAGTCATAATCTTGAGAAATCATCGCCTTACACCCATTCAGATATTAAGTAAAGCTAGCGAAATATATAATCTCGCTGAGTTGAAATTTCTACTAAAAATTATACATCTAAATAGCTAAAATTTGACATTAGACTAAAGCTCAGATTGTCAAATAAAATTTATAAATTGTATTCTATAAATCTAAGGGATTCCCGCCTGTTGAAAAATTTGTTCGGGTGTAATTTCTAGCCCTGCTAATAAAGCATCTTCTAAAATATCCTCACCAAATTTTGTTTCCGGTTTGGTATCAGGATAAAATATTGTCACAGTCTTGGCTTTGGCATCTACAACCCAAACTCTCATCACACCAGCATCAAGGTAATCTGTGGCTTTGGCGCTCATTTGTCCAAAGCTTTGGTCTGGGGAAATAATTTCAATGGCTAAGTCTGGAGGTATGGGACAAGGTTCATCTGCAATTACTTCAGGAGATAGGCGAGAGTAGGAAATATACAGCAAGTCTGGTACTGGAACCCAATCTTTACCTTTGCGTTTTAAAGTAACTGCCCATTCAATACCAACCTCACCGCGATTTTCTGCCCACAGTGTTAAAAGTTGACTAATAGCTAGGGTTAATCGGGAGTGATATCTTTTTGGTGCTATTTTCGGTTTTGCTTCCCCATCAATTAGTTCGTGGGTGATATTCCCTTCTGGTAAGGCGAGAAATTCTGAGAGTGTCAGTTGAGATTTAAGTTGAGTCATAGCGTTAGCATGGCTGACTGTTGTTTTAATTGTAGTTTGTTGACATACTCCCCAGCCTAAAGGCGTGGGGATTCTGGGGTCAAACAGCAATTGCTGGCGTAGCCAGTCTAATATCACCTAACCCAATGGTTGATGCCCCAACCATTTGAATATTTTTAGCAGCGTTTTCATCCCGTCCATTAATTGACTGACAAGATGGACAACGCCATTGTCTAACAGATAAATCTAGATTTTCTAAAATATGCCCACAACCAGAACAAGTTTTACTAGATGGATACCACTTATCTACAAAAATAACTTGTTTATTTTTCTTTTTGGCTACCCATTCTAATATTTGTAGAAATTCTCCAAAAGCTAAGTCTGATATTTTTCTACCCCAAAGACGTTGCATACCCTTGAGGGTTAAGGTTTCAAAACATAAAACATCAAACTTGTCTGTCAATTGATTAGCTAATTTCCAAAACCAATCACGTCTGTGGTTACAAACATCTTCATATTTACGAACTAAGTTTTTTCTAGCCCGTTCACGATTGTGTGATCCTTTGAGTTTTTTGGAGTGATTTTTACTAGCTTTTTTGATGGCATTTAGAGATTGTTTCAGGAATTGAGGTGATTCAATTAAAGTTCCATCGGAGCAAGTTAAAAATGTTTTGAGTCCAAAGTCAAACCCCGCTATTTTACCAGTCGTTGATTTGATTTCTGGTTCTAACTGATTATCAACTACAACCACCATAAATAACTCACCTAGTGGTGTGCGCTTAATGGTTAATGTTTTGATTTTTGCTTCTATTTCTCTGGACTTACAAAATTGATAAACTCGATTTCCTACCTTGACTCTGTTGCCACCTAAGAACTTATAACCTGCTTGTTTAAGAGTGAATGATTTGTATTTTCTGACCTTCTTGAAACCAGGTGGTCTAACTCCTTTTTTATTGTGTTTGAAAAATAGTTGATAGGCTTTCTCTATGCGTTGACAGATATCTTGCACTGTTTGAGAACCTATTGATTGCCAAAGGCGATGACGTTTTCTTAATTTGGCAATATGAGACTGTAGTTTAGCACAGTTTAAGTGTTTGCCCCACATCCGATAATATCGTTTATGCAGAGCAATACAATGGTTATAGATTACCCCTGCGGCGTTGATCATCCGTTTCAGGTGTCTATTCCTTTTGTGTTCATATAGCTTAAACTTCAGTGTTTTCATGACAAGATTATATCAAAGTCGCCCTAGAAGTGCGTTCGCGTAGCGTCTCGCAGAGAGGCTTTAAACCCATTTCTTTGGTAAAGTTGAACTGAACTTTCAATGTGTTGAGAAAATGCAATTGATTTTATACAGCAAGCCGGGATGTCATTTGTGTGAGGGTTTGCAGGAAAAGTTGGAACAGGTGGAAAATCTCAGTTTTGAGTTGGAAGTTCGGGATATTACGACCCGTGAGGATTGGTTTTTGGCTTATCAGTATGAGGTGCCGGTTCTTTGTTTATCGAACCACAGAGGCGCAGAGGACACAGAGGAGCGTTTGCCGAGGCCTTCTCCCCGTGCTAGTGTGCAGCAATTAACGCAAATGTTGAGTAAATATTTATCTAATTAGGAAAAAATAATGCAGAATAAGCGCAAGAGTTTTGTGTGATGAGGTTCACTAAATGAAATTGCGTGATTTACTGGCGGCTGTGGATGGTGTTGATTATGCGGCTGTGGCTGATGTGGAAGTTAAGGGTTTGAAGACTAATTCTCATGCTTGCGGTGTGGGTGATTTGTTTATTGGTATGCCGGGAACGCGGGTAGATGGGGGTGAGTTTTGGCAAAGTGCGATCGCATCGGGTGCTGTAGCGGCGGTTATTTCACCCGAAGCATTAGAGAATAATCCTCCCACGGATGGGGCTGTGGTTATCAGTGCGGCAGATATGACTCAAGCCTCCGCCCAATTAGCGGCTGCTTTTTACGGTTATCCCGGACAAAAACTCAAGCTAGTGGGTGTGACTGGTACTAATGGTAAAACTACCACGACTCATTTAATTGAATTTCTGCTGAGTAAAGCCAATCTATCTACGGCTTTGATAGGAACTCTTTACACTCGTTGGCCTGGTTTTGCCCAAACTGCTACCTACACTACGCCCTTTGCTGTAGATTTACAACAGCAGCTGGCTGAAGCCTTGAATGCTGGTTGTGAGTTTGGGGCGATGGAAGTCAGTTCCCATGCTTTGGTGCAACGTCGCATTTTGGGCTGCAAGTTTGAGGTGGGGGTGTTCAGTAATCTCACTCAAGACCATCTGGACTATCACAAAGATATGGAGGATTATTTTGCAGCGAAGGCGTTGTTATTTAGTCCTGAATATCTCCAGGGAAGGGCAATAATTAATGCTGATGATGAGTATGGTCAACGTTTAATCGCTGGTTTAAGTTCCGACCGGGTTTGGAGTTACAGCGTTAATCATCACAGTGCTGATTTGTACATGAGTGATTTAACTTACGAGCCGAATGGTGTGAGTGGAATGTTGCATACACCAAAGGGTGATGTGGCTTTTCGTTCTCCTTTGGTTGGTCAGTATAATTTAGAAAACCTGTTGGCGGCTGTGGGTGCGGTTTTACATTTAGGAGTAGATTTGCAGTTAGCGGCTGGGGCTATTTCTGAGTTTCCTGGGGTTCCTGGACGGATGGAACGTGTGCAAATTAGTTCTGAGCAAGAAATTAGTGTAATTGTGGATTATGCCCATACTCCTGATAGTTTGGAGAATTTGCTGAAAGCTGCACGGCCGTTTATTCCTGGAAAAATGATTTGTGTGTTTGGTTGTGGTGGCGATCGCGATCGCACTAAGCGCCCTAAAATGGGTAAAATCGCGGCTGAGTTAGCTGATGTGGCGGTGCTAACTTCAGACAATCCCCGCACTGAAGACCCGGAACGAATTTTACAAGATGTGTTGGCGGGAATCCCGGATACAGTTAAACCTACTGTAATTTGCGATCGCGCTACAGCCATCCGGACAGCAATTTTACAAGCAGAACCCGGTGATGGTGTATTACTCGCTGGTAAAGGTCACGAAGATTACCAAATTCTCGGCACAGAAAAAATTCACTTTGACGACCGAGAACAGGCGCGGGAGGCTTTACAGGCGAGAGTAAGTTAGGGACCGGGGAGTGTGGGAGGTGTGGGGAGTGTAGGAAGTATTTTAGATTGCAGTCTAATCCAAAATCTAAAATCTAAAATCTAAAATTGATTGACTAATGACTAATAACTTTTTGCTTACTGCTGACTTCCAAAGGTAAGAAAATAGTTAACACTTCCCCATAATGTTGGCGTTGGCGGACGATCAATTTACCGCCAATTGCCTGGAATAAATGTTTAGTAGCAGCAATATTTAAACTAATCGTACCTGTTTCTGGTTGAAACATCAGCAATTGCCCTAGAGCTTTACGAATTGGTGGTGTCACAGTTTCGTTAGCGGAATTGCTTTCTGGACAATGGGATTGGGGAGATAATTGTAACTTGAGTTGGTCACCAGCCGGAATTACCTGTACTTGAATATGACTCCCTGGGGGTAAGCTGCGGGTGAAATTCTCTAATAAACCAGTCAGAACCCGATCCAGCATATTGGGGTTACTCACCACTGTGGGTAAATGCTGCGGTAAAACCACATCTAAAGTTAAATTCCGGCGCTGGGCTGCTTGTTTCCAACGGGGTACACTCTGCAACAATACCTGATCTAAAGACATGGGTGTGAGTTGAGTATTAGCAGATTTTAGGGAGGCGGAAGTTTCTAATTCGGCAGCTTTAAACAACAACTCCATCCGGTCAATTTGCTCGGTACACTCATGATCAATAATTTGTAGCCGATTAGTGACGGTATCAGGTAAGTCTCGTCGTTTCAGTAATAACCGTGTCAGAGTCCGAATTGTACTTAAAGGTGTACGCACTTCGTGAGCAAATGCTTGGAGTAATTCGACATCAGGTTTCAGGGCTGGGGTGTTAGGGGTTTCAGCCTCGATTTTTTGTTCCCACTCTGCACTAGTTTCTGATGCTTCCTGATTGGCTTCTGGTTCTGCCAATTCCTGAAGTAATAACTGGCTAAACTGAATTACAGTGCGGTAGTCTGGGGCGACTGGATCATACTTTTGGACTAATGTATCGACTTCGGCATACAATTCTGGATTAGTTAGCATGATTCTCGCACCGAGCGATCGCCAACTTTTATCCACCACTTCGGGGTCAAAGGAAAACGCAAAGAATTTATCGCCGTTTTTATCTTCTTTGAGAACCAGGACTAATCTAAATTTGTCTGTGAACACCAAGCAAAAACGCTCTGCTACCAGTGGATCTGCTGGTAATAAAGACAGCACTGATTCTGGGGGAACTGGTATATTTTCAGTAGCGGCCTGGGGCATTTGAAATGGCATCAGTGCCAAGGGGTTGAAGGGCTTGGCTGTAAAAGTGACAGTTTGCAAGCTTTGGGTTAATTTTGGCTGACTAAATAGAGGTGCAGGGGCAGTTAACACTAATCCTGTAGTAGCATCAGGTGAACCAGTTGCTAAAGTATTAATTAGCAATTGTTCTGTAGCGGCTAAACTGATACGCCACTGTTGTTCTGCTTTCATTGGTGAGCATTCAGCCACAGTTGCTTGATTTTCGGCTAAAATTTCACTCAGACTTGGCAAGATCCATTGATACACAGGTATTCACCCCTTGACTTCAGAGCGACTGGCAGCCTTGAACATCGGCATTTCACTACTCCATTACATAAAAGGTTATATTCTTTTGTGTATTGGCGACAGTGGTATAACCGAACAATATAGGTGGAATTTCCCCTGTTAGAAGTTTATATTGAGCGATCGCCCCACATCATCCAAAGTAAATGAACCCAGAATATTTTATGCGCCTAGCGATCGCCGAAGCTCAAAAAGGAGATGCACCTTATGGTGCTGTCATTGTTAAAGACCAAAAAGTTGTCGCTGTAGCTCATAATACAGTCAGGCGAGATCACGATCCCTCAGCCCATGCCGAAATCAACGTTATTCGTAATTTAACAGCTAAACAGCAAAATCCCTCTTTAGCAGGTTACACCATATATACCACCGCCGAACCTTGTCCCATGTGTGCTACAGCCTGTATCTGGGCAGATATATCGGAAATTTTCTATGGTGTTTCCATTCAAGATTTAATCTCAGTCCATCAATCACAAATTAGTATCACTTGTGAGGAAGTTATAGCTAAATCATTTAGACAGATCAAACTTACAGGAGGAATTTTAAAGCAAGAATGTTTACAATTATTTAATAACATGAAATAGGGTAAATTAAACTAAATTAACATACCCTAATCAAAGATCATAATCCTTTTCTACAGTCAGCAACTACAACCTATAGAGATGAGGCCCCAGTAGCAACTAACCGTTTAAACAAAGCCTCTGACCAGCCAGTTTCTCTCAATACAGCAGACCGAGCCACTTCTACATAAGCTTGCTCAATAAAAGCCAGATCGATCATACAAATTTTACCCAAAGATTCTTGTAATTCGTCCGGTTTACCACTCGCTTTTAAAGTTCTGCCCACTTCATGAACCACAACTCCCATAGCCGGAACCACATACTGAGGAACAATGCCAATCTTCACATGAATCACGCCAATATGCCAGCGACATTTAGCATATTCATCACCCCAATCATCCATACCTGTAAACATTTGATGAAACCATTGAATAAAGGTTTCATGTAGGCGGTGAACACGTCCCTCATTCTGATTCAGAATAGCATTCATTTCGGAATCACGCCCTAGATAAGCATAAAAATGATCTGCCATTGCTGGCGCAATTTCTAGCCCCCATGCTGCATTTGCTTGTAAAATAGACTTATCTTCAGAAGTTAAACTAACTCGTTGTTCGAGAGTTTTCAAAAAAGCTAGGCTATCCATAGTCATATTAATCCTAAATAATGGGTGAATGAAATTTAGTTACAGTTATTCGTGGAGTTATTCGGTATAAAAATATCGAACATTTCTCACTGACAGAGTTTTCTAGATATTTAACTATTTACTTCTCAGGAAACTCACTAAATTCTTGAAAAATGACTTACTGAAATTTGGTTTTGGCGGCGGTTCTTCCACAGGTACTAAACTTAGAGCAGTACTGGTATTTTCTAAATTAGATGGGGAATTAGCAACCATAAAATGCTCCTCTACCAAACCAACAACTATCAGCCGAAAAGCGATTTGTTGCACAGTTTCTACAGATAGTCTCAAATGAGTCGAAATTTTATCTAAAGAAATTTCACCATTCACAAATTCCCACAGTTGCCACTCCTGACCATTAAGCTGCATCTCCGGCTGTTTGGTAGTTAAACTTGATAAACCTGAAGTTGGATCTGGTAATTTGTCCGCCAAAGCGTCCCAATTTCGCAATAATCGCAAGCCTGTCAGTATCACCTCAGTAGCGGGCATACTTAGCCCAGTCATCTCTGCAAAGGGCAAACTTCTGGTTGGTTTAAATGTAAACAAACCATCCTCAGCTTGGAATAAAGTTGATATTGGTCGTACAACTTGGCTTTTAAATAACTGTTTCAACTGTTCTCCGTCTAACAATCCTTGAGACTTGAGGGATAGTCCCAGAGGTGTGCTATTGAAATTAGGACATATCTGAGTGACTCTAGCAACCACCCTTTCGCTAATCCAACCCCGTTGGGCAATCATTAATGTCAGCCCTTTTTCATCCAAGCGGTCCCCTGCGGCAATTACACGACCTTGATGTAGCCATATATAGTAATGTGCCATATTACTATTTGGTGACTGTAAATGAATAGCTAGTACTCCTGTCTTTTTTCCGTGATCTAAAAACTGGAGTAATTCTGGCAAAGAAAAATCTTTAAAAGTACCAGTAATAGTCATAACATTCGTTCTCTTAGCTGGTGTTCAACTGGTATTAAGCTACAAAACTTTCCATCAAATGGTTTACTAAAACAATCACCGCATTAGCTACAGAATCTTTTTCCATTGGGTTAACTTTGACCATTGGAGGTAAATTATTTTCATCCATATATCCCAAAGCCAGAAACACATCTTCTTCACTCCAAGCATCGGGATAATCGGTATGAGTTAAACCAATAATCATGGGAATCTGCGCTCGTTGATTCATGAAGGAAATAATTTTACGTGCTTGCCGAAAATCTCTTGGTCGGTGTGCTGCTACTAGTAAGATATAAGCGTGAGCTTTCCGAATCAAAATATCCCACATAAAATCAAAGCGAGATTGACCAGGTGTACCATATAAATGTAATGCCATTTCAGGGCTAAATTGTAACCGCCCAAAGTCAAGAGCAACAGTAGTCTTTTTCTTTAGTAAACTTGTTTCATCAGTGGCTAAAGTATCTGTATCGACCACATCAATTTCACTGATGGAACGGATAAAAGTAGACTTACCTGCACTTACTGCTCCTGTGACAATTAAGCGCATGTTTTCCATGCTTTTTTAACCCATAAACAAACAATTATTCATCACTGGTGACTACATTATCAGTTGTGATTGGCCTATTAATATCTAATTAATACCTATTAAAAAAGGCTGATCAGTGTATAGTATAATCATCAGTGGAATTGGAGACTAATTATGTCAAAATCAGCTTCAGTTCTGAGAGAACACGCTTGATTTCTAACATCAGTAATCCTTGTTTGGCAGTTTCACGAGCTAAAACTAACAATACAGCTTCTTCGCCACAGCCAGTAAGGATACCAAAACCTTTGTTACCTTCAACAAAGATGCGGTCAATATTCCCTCTAGATAACTCTAGTCCAATACGTTCCCCTAAAGAAAGCATTGAGGCTGACATTGCTGATACTCTTTCTTCATCCATTCCACCAGGTAAGCTGGTTCCTAAAGGTAGACCGTCGGGAGTTACTAAAGCGGCTCCCTGAACGTCGGTTGTTGCAGTGACAAAATTCTGCAAAATTATGTTTAGCTTTTCTGCGTTGATTGCCATTGTATGATGCCCCCTGGTTTAAAAATTAGTAATATTTGAATAAGTAAGATCCGCAATAGTGGAACTGGGAAGAGCAACATTTGTGCTGTGAGTTCTCTATGTGATTTAATTATGCTGAATATCACATTAAAGTCAAACCGAGTAAATACCTATCTTATGGAAACAATTCCAAATTTATATAGGTAGATTCTGGGCGTATCAGTTCAGTTATAATAAATTTTCTTCTGATGAAAATTAAACTAGTAAATATGCTATTATATTATACGTATTTATATAAATTTTTTGTGAGTATTTACTCATTTTTTATTAATAAAAATAAACCTAAAGCTATTGAGTTAATATATAGTATTGGTATGTAAAGATTTTTAACTATTTTTATCTAAATACCC
Source organism: Nodularia harveyana UHCC-0300 (assembly GCF_034931085.1). Lineage (NCBI taxonomy): Bacteria > Bacillati > Cyanobacteriota > Cyanophyceae > Nostocales > Nodulariaceae > Nodularia > Nodularia harveyana. The sequence continues at coordinate 18,598 of NZ_JAYGHG010000026.1, forward strand.
TAAAAATGTATGTGCGATGATGGCTGCTTGAGTGCGATCGCGCAAGCTTAACCTGTTTAAAATGTTCGTGACATGATTTTTCACAGTCCCCTCAGAGATATAAAGTTGCTGGGAAATTTCTCGGTTATTAGCACCGATAGCAATTAACCGCAGAACCTCTTTTTCTCTGGGTGTAAGTTCAGCTAAGTTCGGTGGTACAGGTGGTGACTGAGTTGCTGTCACTGTGGAAAACTGAGTTACCAATTTTTTGACTATTCCGGGGCCGAGTTGTGTATATCCCTTATAAACTGCACGAATAGCCACAGCTAACTCTTCTGATGGTGTATCTTTAAGCAAATAACCCATTGCGCCATTTTGTAAGGCTGCTTTGATATATTCATCATCATCAAAAGTGGTCAACACTAAAATTTTGATTTTTGGCTGACGTTTTTGAATTTCTCTTGTAGCTGCAACCCCATCCATAATCGGCATTCTGATATCCATAAGAATGACATCAGGTTGTAGTTTTTCACTCCTTTTAATTGCTTGTTCTCCATTTTCTGCTTCCCCAATAATTTCTAAATCTGGTTCTAGTTCTAATAAGGCTTTTAATCCTTGACGAATTAAGTTCTGATCATCAACTAATAAAACTTTAATCATCTTGTCAAGCTCAATAAAGGAATATCAACTATAACTTGACAACCAGAACCGGGTTGACTATTAATCATAAATTCACCTCCTAGAGCTAAGGTGCGATCGCGCATACTTTGCAAACCAAAACCAGTAGTATTTTGCATAATATTAAAACCTCTGCCATTATCTTCAATTATTAAATGGAAACGTCCTTTAGTGGTGGTGATTTCTAATTTAACTGCTGATGCGTCTGCATATTTAGAAATATTTGTCAATGATTCTTGAATAATCCGATAAATAGATATAATCACCTCAGATGCTAGAGAATATTCTAGATGAATATGACAAGTTGGGGTAATGCCATTGGATCGGTGAAAATCTTCTAGAAGAATTGCGATCGCTTGCTCTAAACTTTGGTCGTGTAAAGGATTATAGCGCATAGTAGAAACAGACTGACGCACATCACTAAGGGATTTAGAACCAAGTTCTTTAGCTCTGGCTAAGAATATTTTCGCTTTAGCAGGTTGAGATTCCCATAATTTTAAAGCCGTTTCTAATTGCAAATTTAAAGCTGTTAAAGAATGTCCTAAAGAATCATGTATTTCTCTAGCAATGCGATTCCGTTCTTCTAGAGTAGCCTGATTTTCAATCTTCAAGGCATATTGACGCAGTTTTTCGTTAGCCAGAGCTAATTTTTCCCGACTTTGCCTTTCAGCTATAATAGTATTCATTAATAGTAAAATAAAAATTAAACTCAAGCCAAAAATTAGCGCCAAACTGAGAGGAAAAAACCGGAAGCGTTCTTGTGCATGAGGTGGTAGTGGGGAAGGCGATTTAAATAAGCGATGTCTGAGTGTGAGTAGAAATAAACTAAATGATATACTTGTGACAACTAGTCTTCCAGGTAATTGGAAAATTAAGCAACTGCGAGTCACTAAAATTATATAAAGAAACGGAAACAACCTGGCAATTCTCCCCCCAAAAAATCCAGTGGTGACAATTAAGAAAACTTGACAGGCTGTATAAATGAATTTACTTAAATAGTTACTGGTGGGTAATCGTAAACCCATAATTCCAAAAATAATCAGACTACAAATAGTTAATTCTGGAAAATTAGTATTAAAGCGCGGGGAGGGAGATGGTAGTGCAGCTGTGAAAACTGCGATCGCCAGTAAAACCCACTCCAAATATAATAAAAATCGGAAAGGATGATTTTTAATGTGAATCGGGGGAGCCATAAAATTAGTAATTATGATGCTGACAGTTATTCGATCATAGATAAATTCTGGCAATTAAAATTTAATCAAACAACAATAATTTTTATCTCAGAACTTACGCAAAAACTCTCTCACATCCTGATTTCTCTGTGTCCTCTGCGTCTCTGTGGTTTATTATTCCGTAAATATATCTTTACGGCAACTTATATATAATCACCAATGCCAACTTTCCTTAATTAACCATGACTTTAGTCACCTGTGGAATCGTGACTTTAGCCTGATGTCACTGTGACTGGTCATTTCTTATGATGGTGGCATGAAAACATTACACGACAAAAAATCAGTTATGAAACTTAAGCCATTACCACTAATAGCAGCCGCAATTACCTTAGCTGTTACAGCAATACCGTTTGCTGCTCAAGCACAAATGAGATCCTTCTCACCTCTACAGATGGCACAAATGTCCAAACCAGGAGGAGGTGAAAAAGGTGGTCGAGGTTTCGGACGCTTAAATTTAACAGATGCTCAAAAAGCGCAAATGCAGACAATTAAAACCAATACTCGCGCTCAAATAGAGGGAATTCTCACAGCAGAACAAAAAGCAACATTGCAAGCTGCAAAAGAAGCACGTCAAGCTCAAAGACAAGCCGGACAAGGACAAAGACAAGCACGCCGAGGACAACGAGGAGAAAAGGGTTTCGCTAATTTAAATCTGAGTGAAGAACAGAAAACCCAAATGCGCCAAATTCGGGAAGCCTCTAAAGAACAGATGTTAGCAGTCCTAACTCCCGAACAGCGTCAACAAATGGCAGAAATGCGCCAAAATATGGAATCGCGCCGTCAACAACGCAATTCACAATAATTTTTTAACCTACTTGCAGAATCAGGGAACAGGGGAAATCATGCCTCCCCTGTCCTTTTTTCATTTCTAGCACAGCCAATAAATAAAAAATTCTACCAATAGCTAGTAAAAGAGCCGAGTTATGAGTTATGAGTTTAGTGAAAACTCCTAGCTTGATAAATATGTCTCCAGAATTTGCCATTGGTAGTAAAGTCAAAGTTGTAGCACTACCGCCCTACGTCAAAACCGCAGATCCCATGCCTATGCTTCGCCCGCCTGATGTGATTTCCATCGGAGAAGAGGGTATCGTGATTGACCGCCGACCTGGAGGATATTGGGGTATACATTTTGCCAAAGGAAGATTTCTTTTGGATAGCCAATACATTGAAAGTATAGATACCGCACCGGAATCTCACAACGAGTAACCAATAATTGTAAACTTGTGTAAAGTTGTCATTTTGGTCTGCACGATGATTTTTCGGCGCAATTTTTTAAATATATTACTGGTAAGTTGTTTTGCGGTAATCAGTTGGTTGCATCTTACCCCGGCTGCTGATGCTATGGGTGGTAAACTTCCAGAAATAAACCAACCTGCACCAGAGTTTACTTTGCCTACTAACACAGGTGATGGCAATGTTTCCCTGTCTGACTGGCGGGGTAAGTGGGTAGTTCTATATTTTTATCCCAAAGACTTTACCTCTGGTTGCACTATTGAAGCTCGTCGTTTTCAACAAGATTTACCCAAATACATCGCCAAAAATGTTCAAATTATTGGTGTTAGTGCTGATGATGTTGATTCCCATGCCGAATTTTGTGATTCAGAGGGGTTAAAATTTCCCCTTTTAGCTGATACCACTGGTGGGGTGAGTAAAGCCTATGGTTCTTGGATCGGTGTTGTCTCGATGCGCCATAGTTTTATTATTGATCCCCAGGGAATTTTACGTGAGACTTTTGTAAAAGTTAACCCATCAATCCACAGTACAGAAGTTCTAGCGGAACTGGAAAAATTGCAGTCCTCGGTTTCTTAGCGATTATCTATTTTCACCTTTTGCCGCCAAGAGCGATCGCCAATCGGCGATCGCCTGTTCTGTCCACAACCAATTCTGACTCAATTTATTGATCTGGAAATTCACCGGATCATTACTCATCACCAATTTTCTCAACTTAATAGCCTCATTAATATATTGTTTTTGTTTGTTAGCCCCCGGTTGATCAGATGCAGATGTATACATTCCCAAAGCTAATCCAGCATAAGCAGTTAAAGCATCCTCAGATAGTTTAGGATTTACCGCTACTGGTTCAGAAGAAGCCGTATTTTGCTGTTTGAGAGCTAAATTCAAAGCCGTAAACCAAGAATTATTCGCTCGATTCAGATTATTTTCTGCATAGTAAGCAAATCCCAAAGCATTATTATATAACAGTGATTCTGGCTGAGATTTCACTGCATTTTCCCAATAACGCCGCGCATCATCAATACTATATTTCTTGTCACCAGTCTGGATAAATTGCCATGCTAATCGCCCTTTGAGAAAGTTAACAGCTGGATCATCAATTTGGTTTGGTGGAATTAAATTCAGGGAACCTTCAGCAGGGGATAGCGCACCCCGATTTAGCAGTTCTTCCACCACCTTCAGCCCCTCTTTCAAGTCTCCTTGGCTTAACTTTTCTGTAGCTATAGCGGTGACAATTCCAGTATCAGCCTTCGTGATATCGGTTTCTGATTGATTTGGGGTGATTTGCGATTTAGGAGGAATACTCGGTATATATTTAACCGATGCTTGACGATTTTGCCACCAACCCCAGCCCATCATCAGAGCGATCGCACTTAGTCCGACAACACCCAAAATACCGACAATCGGTTTTAGTTTATAACGGGTACGAGGTCGAGGAGTCGATACTGATTTTTGTTGTAAAGACGTACTATTTCCATTAGCTTGGGCAGATTCTGGCATTTCTCCCCAGAAATCCACTGGTTTCTCTGTGTCAGCAATATCTTCACCACCCCCATGATCCTGAAAAGGCTGATCTGTGAGTGGTGCAACAAATCCCCGATGCAGTGGTAATTGCTCATTTGTGCCTTTTTGCTGATCTAGCTGATTAAACAGATCCGAAACCAAAGCCGAATCCTCTGCATAATAAGCATCATCATCATACTCAATCTCATCGACTAAATCGCCCCAAGTCTCTTCACCTAACCAGTCTAATTCCGAAGAATCATCCCCAAAGCCAGAAGGAATCATCTCATCAATAGATGAACTGATATTGGGATCATCCGCCTTAGCAAAATAGTTAACAGTGGGATTTACAGCCGCAGATTGATTTTGACTATATCCATTCGCCGAGTTTGCAGTTGAAGGTATATCTGGACATAGTACACCGTCAAAACTTTGTTGCAGATAGAGAATTGGTAACGCCCAGTAACTCTGGTGAGAACCATAAGCAGAAATTAATCCCTGACGTACCCGACTCACACACAAATCTACAGGATATCCTTGGCTGAGATTACGGTACAGCAATTGGGTTAACGTCAGCGCCACCTCATCAGGGATTCTTTCGGACATTCCTAAAACGCCCTTAATACCCCGCCTCACTAGACTTTCTGTCAAATTCCGTTCAGCCGTTATATCCCCAACACCATCGGATGTAGCTGTGTATGTTCCCCAACAGGAATTAAACACAGCCATTTGAATATTATTATTCACCAGCAAGCCGGCTAAATCATCACCACTCAGGGTTTCTGTTAAGCCAGTTTTTCTGCTGACCAGATAAATTTGTCCCCCATTCGGTCCTAAGTTACTATGACCAGAATAGTGTAGAACTTGGAATCTTCCTTGTTCTAAAGCTTGGGTTAATTCTTCTCTCCCTGGTTGGTCTAATAACGTTAGCTCAATATCCGGTAAAGGATTGCCATTTGTCTCAGTTTGTGGTGTGCGGCGCTGAAGTTCAGCTTGTAGGTTAATAGCCTCTTGTTTGAGCAAGTCTAGACGAACTTGATCAGGTGGGGAAGCCAGAACCATTAAAACTTTTACACCAGTAGGACTTGATATTTTTGGTCTATTTCTGGATGGTAAACGAGATGCAGCCATCATTCCGCTTTGGTAGCGGGAAAAAGCAATATAAGGGCCAGTAGCCAGAGGGCGATCGCCAGCGTGCATCACTTCCCACGGTAGACGTGCTAACCTAATATCTTTTAGCCCCAAACGTAGCCGCAGCACTTGTTGGTGGTTCTGGGCAATACCTTGAGCCGTAATCCAACTATCTCGCAGAGTACCTTGAAACAGTGCATTATAGAACTGCTGTCCCAATGCCACCAGATTAACAGAGTTTCTGGCGATCGCCTCACCCTGCAACACCGACTTTAGTGGGTCATTCATCAGATGACCGGCAGATGCTAACCACTCAGTTACAGGCCAGGTTACCAGTTCTTCTGCCAATGGCACCCCAGGCGCGACTTGTTCCGTCCGTACCAAGTAGTCATTCTGCCCTACTGGGGTTACGGAGATATGAAATTCCTGGGTCACAACTTTTCCTGTTCGCCTCCTAAATCTAGCTTGAAACGCGAAAGTTTCAATTCGATTTTTCGCTCCTTCTGATACCTTAGATGCATCCTGTTACTGAATGTTTCTCAACCAGCTTATTTTGCTCCCTCGGCTATAAGTTTATCTACATTAGCTACCACCTGCCTACAAAAATTTTTGAACAGGTCAGCCAAAAACCCTTCAGTTTTAGCCAATTACCAAAAAAATGGGTTTAAAGCCCCGTCCTGTCCTTCTAGGAAGGCTTTCTGATATAGTAGTGGGAACAGGCAGGGCATTGTCTGTTAGGCGAGATGGTGTAAGACTGGCTATGCCTGCAACTGTTGTTTGAACCCAGAATCTCCGCACTTTTAGGGCGGGGAGTATGTCAAGAAAGTAACCACATCAGCACCAGGCGACTAGAAGTTACAGAAACACGCAGAAAAACTGGACTATACCAGTTTAAAACCTTAATTTTCCCAATTAACCCTAAGCGGAATGTGGGTTGTATAGCTGCTATTTCTCACCACTAAGGCTTAACACCCGTTGGGGGATTTTTTTATGAATCTGAAATTTATCCGGAGAATGGTAGATGAGCCGCGAACATTTAATTGGTAGATGCACCCTGATAACTAACTCCCCTGACTGGCTAACACCGTTTAGGGGATTTTTTTATGAATCTGAAATTTGTCCGGAGAATGGTAGATGAGCCGAGAAGATTTAATTGGTAGATGCACCCTGATAACTAACTCCCCTGACTGGCTAACACCGTTTAGGGGATTTTTTTATGAATCTGAAATTTGTCCGGAGAATGGTAAATGAGCCGCGAACATTTAATTAGTAGATGCACCCTGATAACTAACTCCCCTGACTGGCTAACACCGCTTAGGGGATTTTTTTTGTGCCATCAACACGATTTATGCGACTTTTGTCCGGAGAATGGTAGATGAGCCGCGAACATTTAATTGGTATATGCACCCTGATAACTAACTCCCCTGACTGGCTAACACCGCTTAGGGGATTTTTTTCCCGTTAAGGGACTACAAAATTAGACAACATCCACAAAGATAACGCAGTAATTTAATTTTAGCCAACTGTTAACGGTAACTATGATGATGCATTTCTCCGGAGAATGGTAGTTGCAGCCTGAAGATTAAATTGGTAGATGCAACTTGACATTTAATTCCCCTGCCTGACTAACACTCATTCGGGGATTCCTACGAACAGCAACCATCATATCATTAATGATAATTTTGTCCAGAAAAAACTCAATTGTTGAATCTCAAAACAGATGCTTGAATAATGCTTCCTGATAATTAACTCCCCTAAACTGCCACCAGTAGGGGATTTTTTTATGCTGGGTATAACCAACATTCCCATTTGTGACAATTTTATCCGGAACATGATATTCATTCCTAGAAAAGTTTATTAGTAGATACACCCTGATAACTAACTCTCCTGGCTGGCTACCACCAGTAAGGGATTTTTTTATTCAAAAAGAATGATAACAAATCTTAGGCAAGATTTATCCGGAGGCATGGACTGAAACTCAGAACATTTAATTGGTGGATGCACCCTGATAACTAACTCCCGTAGGGGTAAAGACTTAACCGAGTGTTTACAGAAAGTCTTTCGCTGATAGCGTCGCTTCACTTGTAGCTGCTTAGGCAAACATTATAACGCAAAATTCTAAAAATATTCTACTCTGGATAATTTTTTATTACTATTAATGTCATAGTTTATTGACTAAACTGGAATTGTAACCGTTTTTACAAATATGTAGTAAGTTTCAGATATGAATCAAAAAATGCAAACTAACGGTTCCTGTTTTCCCGATATCAAGGATTTGACAGCTAGCTGTTTTGACCTGTGATTCTCAATTAGAGACTGCTAAAGAATTAACAGAGGACTAAACTTATTAGTTTGTTAACAATTGGTTTATATAAGAAATTTCTTGGTTTTCACGCCAAGTTAGCTTTTGCATCCCTTACCAATTATGCCTGAGATTATCTTAGCACAATTATCTATCCACATAATAAGCCTAAACATCAAGGAGTGTCTACATATCTTGACAATTATTGGTAGGGAGTGGGCTGGCTGTGAGGGTGAAAACTAGATGACCTCAAATGATTCAACTTCCAGAACGGGTCCAATCATAGCCATAGTCATTATATCTTCTCGCACCTGTCCGATAACTTTTGCTGTTTGTCCGGCTTGGAGTAAGTTTTTGTCAGCACCTCTGAGGATTTCGTAAGTAACACCTTCTTCTGTGACTAACGCCCAAGCGCCAGTACCAATATTTCGGCGTTGAATTGTACCTGTGACTGTAATTTTCATATTTTAGGGAGTGGGGAGTAGGGAGTGGGGAGTGGGGAGTGGGAAATTACCAGACAGTTATTATTCTGAACAAGCTTTTCTCTTCTCTCCTCTCCCTGTTCCTGTTTTTATTCTTTGATTATGCGGTTTGAGTTGCGGTTTTTAATGCTAAACGCGCTATTCCATAACAGAGTACGGCGTTAATTATTAAAAAACTCCGGGCTAGGTAGCTACTTCCTAAGCCCCATACTGCTGGGTCGTAAATGGCACTAACTGTTAAAAATGCGGCGAAGCCTAAGCTGGAACCAATGGCAAACCATTTCCAACTGGGATGCCCTAGTAATAATGCTATTAAGACTATGGGAATGAGGACGCTGGCAAATATGGGGTTTAAGGCGTTCGTGCCTTGTAGGGTGTTGCCTAGTTCGGGAATGGAACTGCCTAAAACTCGGAAAGGCCATTGGGGTAGGTCAAAGATATATAATCCCCGGAGGAAGAATAACCCAGAACTACCTGCAATTAAACCACTGGATAAAGACCAACTCCAGGCGAAGGGGAAGTAAACTCGCAAAAACCAAGCTAGGAAATAGGAACCTAAGACCATGAGGATTTTGGGTACTAGTGCTACTGCACCACCATCTATCCAAAACCGGGGGTTGAGATAACCGTTGTCTCGTAACCACCGGAAGAAGTCTGGGAAACTTATTTGTCCGACGGCGGCTAGTTTAACTGCGGCTTCGGCGTTAAGTTGTCCTGCGCCATAGTAGTTGAAGCTATCTTCTGGGATAACTCTGGCTGATTGTTTGAGGACTTTTAATATTTCGTCTGGTTCGGTGACTCCAGAGGCTTTAATTAATGCTGCGACACCGGCAACGTGGGGGGCTGCCATGCTGGTTCCCTGGAGTCCAAGAAATACTCCTGCGCCGTTGTTGTCTGGGTCGATGGTTTCTTGGAGAATTGTACCAGCTTCACTGCCACCAGGTGCGGAAATATCTACCCCTGCACCAAAGTTGGAATAGGGGGCTTTTTCTCCGTCTGGTCCGAATGCGGAAACGCCGATAACGTGGGGGTAACGTGCGGGATAACTGGCCCCGTTCTGGTTTTCGTTGCCGGCTGCGCCGACTATTGTGACACCTTTGTTGTGGGCGTAGTCAATGGCTTGTTTCATTAACTGGCTTTCACCACCGCCGCCTAAGCTCATATTAATTATGTCTGCACCGTTGTCAGCTGCAAATTTAATGGCTTCGGCTATATCGGCAACGGTTCCGCCACCATTGCCACTGAGGACTTTTAAGGGCATGAGGCTGGCTTCGTAAGCTATGCCTGCTACACCATAGGTATTATTGGTGGCTTGGGCGATGGTACCGGCGACATGGGTTCCGTGTCCGTTATCGTCTGTGGCTTGTTGGCGATCGCTGACAAAATCATAGCCTGCAACAAATTTTGTGTCTAGCAAGTCACGCACGGGAGTTATACCTGTGTCAATTACAGCGACTGTTATGCCACTGCCTTTGGTTTGACTCCATGCGCCTTCCATGCCGATGTTGTGCAGGTTCCACTGTTTGCTGTAATATTGGTCGTTGGGGCTATTTAATCCCGGATTCCCTGAATTATCTGAAGATTGTAAAATATCTTTAAAGGAAGTTGCTTCAGCTGGGAGAGGAATTTTTCTATAGATATAATTTGGCTCGATTAATTGTGTAAATTGGGCGAATTGAGATTTTTGCAGTTTTTTCAGTCTCTGGCGATCGCCTTCAATAATATACACATTATCCGACGCGGAAAATTTATTGTCTAATCGGGGTGTAACGTTGTATTCTTGAGCGATCGCTTGTAATTTTTGCTGTATCACCTCTGCGGGCATATCTTGACGAAAATCTAACACAATCGTCTCAAACTCGCCTTTAGCTGCTAAACCCTGAAAATTCAGGAACCCAAAGACAGCAGCCCCTAACCCGATGACAAACAAGCACAATAATATAAGTCTTTTCATATTAACTGATCACCGCTTTTTGCCAATTTTCTCACTACCATAACTCATCTTCATGCCTGATTGGTGTACTTTGAACAATTTTTACTCAAGATTGAGGAATTTTTAAACAATGGAACGTGGTCTTTTATGGTTACCTTTGCTCGTGGCATTTTTCTGGTTGGCTTGGCAAGGTTCGCGGGAATACCAGAAACTGGAAGCATACCGCCTTTGGGCAGAAGAATTTGATAAATCCAAGTATGATATTTATGCTGTATTAGGTCTCAAAGATCAAAATATAACTTGGGGAAAACCCACACCTAAAGGTCTGATTAATTTAGCAACTTTTTCGTTACTGGATGTGAAAGAAATCCGTCTTTTGGTAGATGATCAAGTCGTAGAAATAGATGATTTTCCCAAAAAAGGTCGCGTGATTCAGTTAGAATTTCTTCTATCTAATTCCTCACCTATACGTATTCCCTTTACAGAAATTCCTCTAGCTGCAAAGTGGGGTAAGTATTTGCAGGGATTTTTGTCAGGCTTAACTTAAGTAGTAAGGTTTCTCTGATGCTTCGGCTTTGTCTCAAGCTTTATATTAAATTGGTATAACTAACAATATTACTAACAGAATAGTCAGGTTAATTATGAAACGGTTGATTCCTATTTTCAGTGTTTTTCTACTACTTAATTCCTGCCTTGATATCTCTAATAATTCAGATCAAATAGATATTGTCGCGCCACCTCAAGGAGAGAATTGTCCTCCAGATACAGTTGTAAATTTACCTGATTCTCAGCCAGAGGGTAGGTTTTATGAGAGGTTTAACTACCATATATATAATGTATTAGGAGATGCTGATACTCTGAAGTTTCAAACTTTAAAACAAGATTTTGTTTTTTGTCGGGGTAATAATACTTGGACTGTACAACCGGGGAGTTTATCACCAGATTTACAGCCACCAAGTAATTATGATGCTGAGGAGTTAGTAAATCCTAGTTTTAAAAAGATTGATTTTCAGGGTAAAACTTATCAGTATCGAGTTTTGCGAGAGCCGCCATTTTCCCTTGACGAAAATAATCTGATTACCAGAGGAAAGGAACCAGAAGCAGCAGAGGATAAAGTGGTATTTGAGTTAATTACCCCTGATAATAAAACCTCTCATAAACAAACAATCTACACTCTCAAGGATTTAAACGCAGCAGCACTAAAAATGGGGTTTTCGGCATCGGGAAATCAATTGGGTTTCCCTCGCATTACCAGTGCTGTGACTTATGGAGAAAGTATTTGGTGGACGGTTTCTTTCGAGCAAGGTGAAGGTAATAACGGCATTGCTACTATTGTTAGTTATGACCCACAAACTAATAAATTTAGTTTAATTCAACCAGAGCAACTTGGCTTTACACAAATTACCGATTTAGTGATTACAGGAGAGGCAAAAAATCCAACTTTCTGGATGGGGACTCAAATTAGTAGCGAAGGAAATCCCTATATCCCCGCCCAAGGATTAGTTGCTTATCGTCCTGATTTACAAAATCCTAATTCTGGTGATTTAACTACATATACTGTGGAAAATAGTCCTTTGGTGGGGGCAATTCCTGATAAACTTTGGTTAGAAAATCAGCAACTTTGGGTGAGTACTGCTAACGGTGTTTGCCAAGTGGCGTGGGAAACTGCTAATAGTGGTGATAGTTGGAATTGTTGGCGATTTGTCGCAATGGCTAAATTACCATCTGAGGAATTACCGCTTTACAGTGCATCGACTAATGAAACTCCGGCTGTTTCTTTATCTCCGAAAAATGGTGACTCAACTGTAGAAGTTTTGTGGTGGAGTCCGGTGGACTTTCAGACTGCTAAAGGACGTTATGAGGTGAGATATCCTGAAGGTTTTACAGTTAATCTGGATGAGGGTGCAAGTCTTGATGAATTTCTTTTAGCACGAGGAAAACTACCTGTTTATTGGGCTGGTGTTTCTTGGCGTTGGAATGGCGTTAGCGCAGCTCCTCCGCAGGAGGCTCGCTTTGTGCGAGGATGGGATGAAGTAGCTGTTAATTTTTTCGGTGGTGGTCCCCAAGGTATTGGTTCTGGCGAATTCTCACCGAATGTTCCCAGGAATTGGAATGCTATGCGTGGGGATTTAGAGTTACTTGAGCTTTCTCCCCAATCTACTAGGTTAAAATATTACTCTGGTTGGGTTGATGAAGCTAAGTTACAACCTTACTTAAGTGTAGTACCCCAAACACTACCGCAAAATCCCCAACCAAATCCTTTGGCTGCACAAGCTGAGAAACTACAATCTCGCCGATAATTTTTATGAATGCTGAAATCACCTCGAAAGTACCTGTGGCTTTAACTATTGCTGGTTCCGATAGCGGTGGTGGTGCAGGTATTCAAGCTGATTTACGTACCTTTGCTTTTCACTGTGTTCACGGTACTAGTGCTATTACCTGTGTGACGGCACAAAATACTTTAGGGGTGGTGCGGGTTGATGCTATGGCTACGGAGGCGGTGATAGCCCAAATTCAAGCTGTGGTGTCAGATATTGGTGTACAAGCTGCGAAAACGGGAATGTTGCTGAATCAAGAGATTATATCTGCTGTCGCCCAGCAAGTGGAAGCATTACAAATTCAGAATTTGGTAGTTGACCCGGTGATGGTGTCACGCACAGGGGCGCAATTAATTGATGATGATGCGGTGAAAACTCTGCGTTATGCTTTGTTACCTCAAGGGGTTATTGTGACACCAAATCGTTATGAGGCGGAGATTTTAAGTGGTTTAACAATTAATAGTTTAGATGAGATGCGGGCGGCGGCTCAAGTTATCCACCGAAATCTCAAGGTAAAGGCTGTGTTAGTCAAGGGTGGCGGGATGCAGGGTAGTTTGCGTGGTATTGATATCTGGTTTGATGGAGAAAAACTGGAAACTTTAATCACAAAACAAGTGGAGACGAAAAATACCCACGGTACTGGTTGTACACTATCAGCTGCGATCGCCGCAAATCTGGCTATAGGTATGGAGTTATGGCCAGCCGTAAAACAAGCAAAGGAGTATGTTACCACCGCACTTACTTACGCCCTAGATATTGGTCAAGGACAAGGGCCTGTGGGACACTTTTTCCCCTTGTTACCAAATTCAAATATCTCTCTATGATTTAATCACCTTACTTTTTAATAATTCTCTAATGCAAACAACCCCAAATTCTGAAACTCATCCTTCCTCTGTGCCACTGTATGTATATCGGGAATTGGCAACGGAGTTACAATCAACACAAGCCAAATTAAATGCCCTCACCCAGCAAAATCAGCAACTAGAACAGCAAAATCAATTACTACGCCGAGAAATTACACAGGTTATCCAGTCTTTTTCACACCTGCAAACATTTGTAGATTCTCATCCCCAACCTAGTCCTCCCCAACCTAATCCTCCCCAAACTCCTGATAAAGTCAAAAACCCCGCCAAACCATCCTCTCCACCGCAGCAAACATCCCGTCAGCGTCAACCATCGATAGTTGATGAAACAAACCATTACTCTAACTTCTCTGCACCAGTAGAAATAAATGACTCCACACCAGAAACATTTTTTATAGAAGAGCAAGAAGTAATGTATTATCCACAGAGTGAGAAAAAAGTCAAAGAATTTAGTGGCTGGTGGTTAGCTGCGATTATCGTGTTAATAATGCTTTCGGCTTTTGGTGCTGGGTATTTTATTGTGCGTCCCTTATTGGAAAACCAAAATCCTTAGTTGATAATTCCGCCAATTCTTCTCAGTCTCTTACTTACGCTTTTTGATAAATTTTGAAGTTAAAAAAATTACATACTAAAACATTAGTCCCAAATTACAACGTTTCCCCTGGGTGAATACAGTTGAAAAAAGTGGTAGTCTTTACATATTTTTGGGAAATAGGGGTAATGGTTACAGTGTCTGACATTATATCTGCTTAGATAGATAAGCGAACCTATTAGAAGTAAGGAGTCGAAATCATGAAAAAAGTAGAAGCCATTATTCGCCCCTTTAAGCTTGATGAAGTCAAAATTGCTTTAGTCAACGCTGGTATTGTCGGTATGACTGTTTCTGAAGTGCGCGGATTTGGACGACAGAAAGGTCAAACAGAAAGGTATCGGGGTTCAGAATATACAGTGGAATTTCTGCAAAAACTCAAGGTGGAAATTGTGGTTGAAGATAGCCAGGTTGATATGGTGGTAGATAAAATTATTTCTGCTGCCCGCACAGGTGAAATTGGAGATGGTAAAATTTTCATCTCTCCTGTAGAGCAAGTTGTGCGTATTCGGACTGGGGAGAACAACACGGAAGCCGTTTGAGCCGACAATGTTGTACTGGTTTGACAAAAAATGTAATTGAGACACTATTTTAGTTGTGTCATTCTAGTCGGGTGCTTTACACACAACCTGATCATATACCCAAAAATGGGGTTTATTTTGTAGTAAGTACTTTAGTTCTTAATTAATTCAAAACTAAAGTACTTACTATAAACTCGCTTTTTGTTGTTAATTGATTTGAGAAGATAGTTTGTGTTTAGAGAATAGACATTGGTAATGAGACTTGGGACTAATTTAAAATCATACTCATGGTAGTTGTAAATTTTAGAAAAGTAATATTCTGTGATTTAGACACAATAGTTTATGTCTAAATATTAAAAATAGTTATGTAATATAAAGATTTTTACAGTTTAATTATAATTATTATTAATCTTGAAGTATGAGTAGTTTTTTGCATAACTATGTATTGATTAATGATTAGTCATAATCTTAAATATAACAGTTTTTATCACCAGGATTGGAAAAAAAGATGCCCTATTGTCCTTGTTGTTCCAGATTACTTTTATCGCACATCCGTGTTTCTGGTCTTGCTTGGTTTTGCCGCCATTGTTGGCAAGATATGCCTGTATATTATCGTGTAAATCCTGGTTTATTAGAAGAGGTTTTTACTGAGAAAATACACATGAAGGCAATCAGAAAATTTATCCCTGTTCAAGTCCAAATATCTCTGACTAGAATAGAGTACAAGATATATCAGGTTAATAACAATGCTATTTGAATCTGGCTTTGATTAGTTTCTAGACAGCTAGCCGTGATTAGGAGGCTATTAACTGGGTTCTAGTACACATCCTCTGAGAAGATTCTGCCATTTTTTTGGTATGTAACTTGATTTAGCGAAAATTGCCATTGAAATCCCCCAGATTAATGGATGGGGTTTATCTCAGAAAATATGGGGTATATTGTCAATACGAATGAAGTTGTATAGGTTCAATCTTCTTCCCATGTTTCACTACTTAATAGGTCAATAATTCTATCCCTGAGTAAAAATTCATTCTTTTCTAGTTCCATCTCAAATAATAGCCAATCTCGATTAGGGACATATCTACATAGCGAGTAAATTGGCTGTTGACGGTCAAGAAGTCCTTTTTTGACAAGTTGACTTGCTTCTTCCCTAATAACCCCAATGTCATATTTAACAATAGTATTCATAGCTTTTTCTTTTGCTTTTCATCAAAAAAATGACATACAACAGAATAGTTTTTGTCTCTATCTTCAAGTTAGCAAAAAAATTAGAGAAAATTGTAAAGAATCAAAACAGTTCAACTAGTGATACCTATAATTTTCTCTTATACGTAAGTTTCTGTTACAGACAGAAATGGCGCTGATGAGTTCAGGCTAGACGAACTCTAGACTTCGACACCTTGGCCAGAATCGCATATTTAAACAGGAATTGGTATCAGTCTTTAGGTAGACACCTATAGAAGAGGGGGTGTGCGTTGCTTTATGGGAAAGTGCTAAAATTTTTCAAAGGTTAGTGCAAAAAACCGCCTGAGTATGGTAATTTACAATGATATTTAGTTTACTTCCTGGCAATTGAAATCACTTCCAAGTATTTGCAAGACTGCCAACTGATTCGCTAGGCTATTAATATCCTATTTGTTTTAGGTGTGCGATGGATTTTGAAAGGAAAGCCACCATCCCAACTGCTAGGGAAAATCTAGAATTTACTCAACCGAGTACTAGTCGTCAGCCACTGGAATTGCTGCGATACACTGAGGCTGTATTACGTCGCCCAGCAGTAGCGACACTGACACCTATATTACCGCCAAAGCTCAGTCAGAAGTTGCAAGTAGCCTCGACTCTGGCTGATGAATCTTTGCAGGAACTAGCCGAAATTAATCTAGAGGAAATTAACGATTGGGATTTGCATCCGGCACGCATTTATATTGGTTTGAGCTTCGTTGGTTTTGGGTCCCTAATCATACTTTTGCTCATGCTTTATGTCAATTCTTGGCATTTAACATTCAATACAATGGAGCAAATACGCCAATATTGGTATGAATATGTTTGCTTTGTCAGCTTGGGTGTGACGGGAATGTTTATTTTGGGTAGAGAAGCGATGCGTCGCAGTTCTCAGAGGAAAAAATTTAAACACCGTTAATATTTGGCGCGAACAGAGGAATCAGTAACCCTGGTAGATTTATTGATTAATTAAAGTCTATAGGGTATAAAATACTGGTTGTTACTCAAGCATTAATGTACCATGCCAGCCAGTTGGGAGAGCCAGATGATTGAATTTGGGTTAAAAAAGAAACATGAAGATTATCAAACCCATTACTAACTGGTTAGAAACCCGTGCGATCGCCCCTGCGTACACTGGGTGGGTATTAGGCGGAATTGCGATTTGTTTTTTTGGTGCAGCCGTGAATACTATGGCTGGCTGGTTGTATGCCATCAGTGGGATTAGTTTTGCCCTTCTGGGTATATCTGCTTTTTTACCACCGCGATCGCTTGTGGGTTTAGTTGTGAAACGTCGCCCCATGCAACCTGTATCAGCAGGGGATGAGTTGACTGTGGAATTAGAAATCTGCAATCAAACTCGGCAACCTGTGAGTTTATTACAGGTGGAGGATATATTACCTTATGTCTTGGGTAAACCAGTAAAAACAGCGATCGAGACAATTAACAGCCACAGCAGTTATCGTTGGGTATATTATCAAACAACTACCCTGCGGGGCGTTTATCGCTGGCATACAGTGGAATTGGCTACCGGTGCGCCATTAGGTTTATTTTGGTGTCGTCGTCAGCGTCAGTGTGCGGCTAGTGCCATTGTTTATCCCACGGTGTTACCTTTGACTACTTGTCCCCTGGTGGATGATTTGGGGAAAGAAGACAGCAAACGCGGTGATCCCCGGAATATACCTTTGCAAACAGCGACATCTGGGTTAGTGCGATCGCTGCGTCCATATCGTCTTGGTGATCCCACCCGGCTGATTCACTGGCGGACTAGCGCTCGTTACGGGGAATTACGGGTGCGGGAGTTAGAAATAGTTACAGGTGGACAAGACATCATTATTGCCCTGGATAGTGCGGGAAATTGGGAAGCCGATAACTTTGAACAAGCAGTAATTACGGCAGCTTCTTTATATTTTTATGCAGTCCGGGAGCAAATCCCAGTGCAGTTATGGACAGCATCCACAGGTTTAGTTAAGGGCGATCGCGTGGTGTTAGAAACTTTAGCCGCAACTAGATATCAAGAAGAGATTAGCAGCGATCGCCAAAACCAGTCCATAATTTGGCTAACTCAAAATTCCTCAACATTAACCTCTCTAACACAAGGTAGTCGTTGGGTATTGTGGCAGAATACGACCTCACCAGGCGAACAAGCAGTAGTTAATCGGGATTACCCCGGAATTGTGGTGCAGAACGACCAAGAACTGCAACCGCAACTACAAAAATTATGACACCCTAGATGTTTTTCAAATCAGCATGGAATTGAAATTCGGCAAATCTCCCCGGTAATAGCCCCGTGAGGCTGAGGTACAATGCAAAGAAATATTTAAATTATGAGCGCCGATCCACATGATCTCATCAGAAAATAACACAACATCCACTGATAAAAGCCTAGAGGCAATGCGGCACTTTTCCGAACAGTACGCCAAACGTACCGGAACCTACTTCTGTTCAGAACCTTCTGTCACCGCCGTAGTTATTGAAGGATTAGCCAAACATAAAGACGATTTGGGTGCGCCTTTGTGTCCCTGTCGCCACTACGAAGACAAAGAAGCAGAAGTTCATGCTACATATTGGAACTGTCCTTGTGTCCCCATGAGAGAACGCAAAGAATGCCACTGTATGCTGTTTCTGACCCCAGATAACGAATTTGCCGGCGAACAACAAGAAATTAGCCTAGAAGCCATCAAAGAAGTCAGAGAAAGTATGGGATGAGCGACATTATCCCCCTAGAATTTTGGCAAGGTGTAGAACAGTTTAACTCTGGTCAATTCTACGCCTGTCATGACACCTTAGAAGCTTTATGGATAGAAGCCGGCGAACCAGAAAAAACCTTTTATCAAGGTATTTTACAAATTGCTGTAGGTCAGTATCATTTGGGTAATGGTAACTGGCGAGGTGCAGTAATTTTACTAGGAGAAGGCTGCAATCGCCTCCGACGTTACCCATCTGTTTACAATAAAATTGATGTAGACGAGTTATTAAGTCAGAGTACCGCCTTGTTATCCGCACTACAACAAATGGGAGCAGAAACCCTGAGTGCTGGTGACTTAGGTGAACATCAGGCTTTGCCTACACCAAAAATTATCCTCACCAACGAGTAAAACTCAACCCCTGATCAACTCTTTCCCAGCCTCAAACTGGGAATGCAGGCTAGGGGAGAAAGAGGCAGGGGGGCAGGGGGCAGGGTGCAGGGGGCAGGGGCAGGGGAGCAGGGTGCAGGGTGCAGGGGGCAGGGTGCAGGGGGCAGGGAGCAGCCTTAAAACTCGTTAATAACAAGGGTTTTGTGATCGTTTTTTTTGTAACCACTTTGGCGGTTACCATAAATAAATGTTGATATGGGCGAAACCTTGAGGTTCAACATAGCGTCAATATTTTAACTAGCAGTTATCTCAAGCCAAAAAATTGCGATCGCATAGTTAGTATATAAGCTGATATCCTAAATTTTTAAAAGTATCATGTCTTACTATCAAATACCAGTATCACAAATCCGTCGTCTAGGATTCGCCTTGATGTTACCAGCTGCCCTCTTGGGTACATTCACATTTCCCACTCACGTCCAAACTGCCACTGCACAAACATCTCAGACAAATAGCCCCCTCACCATCAGCGCTGATGTCCAAGAATATAACGCCAACACCCAAGTAGCAACGGCTCGCGGTAACGTGCAAATGTTATATCCATCTCGCCAGATTAAAGCCACAGCTGCTCAAGCACAATTTTTTAGCAAGGAACGTCGCATTGATCTCAGTGGCAACGTTTATATTTTACAAGAGGGAGTCAATAGTATCCGTGCGGAAAAAGTGACTTATCTGATTGATGAAGGGCGTTTCGTAGCTTTACCGCAATCCAACCGTCAGGTAGAATCTACCTATATGGTGAATGATAGTGAAGTTGATAATTAGCTGCAACTTTCTATAAGTAGAACTCAACTCCAAGTATTAAAAGTTCTCCACAGGCGGCTATGGGGTTGATATGTCGATAATAGGCAACCGTATACTATTCTAAACATAGTAAAGATTGATCGTTTAACTCATGACTAAAAGTCACGAGTCTGCGGCTGGGAGAAATCAATGAGGAACATAGGCGCGAATCGTGAAAATCGTTTTAGAGAATATTCACAAGTCTTACGGTAAGCGAAATATAGTCAATCGCGTCAACCTTTCCATTTCTCAGGGTGAAATCGTGGGGTTACTAGGCCCCAATGGTGCGGGTAAAACGACCACATTCTACATTGCTACAGGCTTGGAAAAACCCAACCAAGGCAAAGTTTGGCTAGATACGATGGAAATAACTACAATGCCTATGCATAAAAGAGCGCAATTAGGTATTGGTTATTTAGCTCAGGAACCAAGTGTTTTTCGCCAACTCTCAGTAGAGGAGAATATTCTCTTAGTCCTAGAACAAACTAATGTCCCACGTAGGGAGTGGTCAAACCGAATGCAAGCTTTACTACATGAGTTTCGTTTGGAAAAAGTAGCGAATAGCAAAGGTATTCAACTTTCCGGTGGAGAAAGACGGCGCACAGAATTAGCACGAGCATTAGCTGCGGGAAAAGACGGGCCAAAATTTTTACTTCTGGATGAACCATTTGCGGGAGTTGATCCCATTGCTGTTTCTGAGATTCAGCACATTGTCGCCCAATTGAGCGATCGCGGTATGGGTATATTAATTACAGACCATAATGTTAGAGAAACCTTAGCCATTACAGACCGCGCCTATATTATGCGCGAGGGACAAATTCTCGCTTTCGGTAATCCTGAAGAACTTTATCATAATCCCTTAGTGCGGCAGTATTATTTGGGTGATAACTTTCAAGCCTAAATTAATTAAAACTTACGCAAATCCTGATTCCTCTGTGTCCTCTGCGTCTCTGTGGTTAGTTATTCCATAATTTCTGCATACTTTGCCGAATTTGCGGTTTGTTTTACGCTAATTTTCCAGTCCTGTTATTAATTAAAAATTTAACCGTTGCTGTTAAATTTGTTAGGATATAAACAGATAATTAAAGCTTCATATTAGGGATTTTAGACCTACTTTTCACCATAACAGTTTATTTTTATAACCCTGCTTAAGTTTGATAGTTCGTCATGATAGCCAAAAAATTTAATTCTTTATACAGTTTCAATTCCCTCTTACCTTTCACCCTCATGGATCGCTACCTTACCAAAGAATTGGTAGCACCATTTTTATTTGGTGTCGGAGCGTTTTCATCCCTGGGTGTGACTATTGACGCTGTATTTGAGTTAGTCAGGCGAATTGTAGAATCGGGATTACCAATTAGTATTGCAATTCAGGTTTTTTTATTAAAGTTTCCCAATTTTATTGTTTTAGCTTTTCCCATGTCCACCCTCCTGGCTACTTTGATGACTTATAGTCGTCTTTCTAGCGAGAGCGAACTTATTGCTATGCGTGGCTGTGGGGTAAGTGTTTATCGCATGGTGTTGACGGCGGTGATGTTGAGTTTGCTAGTCACGGGAATGACATTTGTGTTTAATGAGCAAATAGCACCCGCAGCCAATTACCGAGCAACTGTTACTTTGGAAAAAGCCCTGAAATCAGATAAACCGACTTTTCAGCAGTCAAACATTTTTTATCCTGAATATCGAGATGTTCAACAGGCTGATGGTAGCAGACAGAGGATACTGGCACGTTTATTTTACGCTGACCAGTTTGATGGAAAAAAAATGAAGGGTTTAACAATTATAGACCGCACAACGGCAGGTTTAAATCAAATTGTGGTATCTGAATCTGCCGAGTGGAATGTGGGTGACAATGTTTGGGATTTTTATAACGGTACGGTTTATTTAGTGGCTCCTGATAGTTCCTATCGCAATATTTTACGGTTTGAACACCAACAACTACAACTACCTCGGACACCTTTAAACTTAGCTGAGAGAAGCCGAGATTATGGGGAAATGAATATTAGTGAGTCTTTAGAACAGTTAGAAATAGAACGTATCGGTGGAGACAGGCAAAAAATTCGCAAATTGGAAGTGCGTATCCAACAAAAATTTTCTTTACCATTTGTTTGTGTGGTTTTTGGTTTAGTGGGCGCATCTATGGGAACTCGACCCCAACGTAGCGGACGAGGTACAAGTTTTGGTGTAAGTGTTATTGTCATCTTTACCTATTATTTAATTTTCTTTATTAGTGGCGCAATGGGACAGGCTGGTGTTTTTTCTCCGTTTATGGGAGCTTGGTTGCCTAATTTCTTGTTTTTAGGGATAGGCTTATTTCTATTGATGCGGGTGGCTCAACGATGATTTAGGTGAGGGAGCTAAAATAAGATAGATAAATATTGGTAAGTTTCAGTTGTTTATGATGTGTAATTATGTCAGAGAATCATAATAAATCCGCTTATTTACGTTATTTCAAAGCTAAATTATTGGTTTTAGCTAAACCTAGTATTTGGGGAACAGCAATTTTTTTATCAGCGATAGGGCTGGTAATTCGGGAATATTGGTCTAACCCGAATATGTCCACTTATAAGGAAAATCAAGAGATTCCGGCTCTCCAGTCCGATGGTTCTAATCTTTCAGCAGAAGATAGAGCGATCGCCGCCGATTTGGATAATTTACCAGCTTTGTTGAATGATGCGGAACCGGGAAATCTACCTGTCATAGCTCCTCTTCCACCGTTACCACCTCAGCCAAATAATAGTGATAATGTATTGGGGGAAATCAACAAACAAGGGTCTTCTAATGCAGAATCAAAGCCCGAAATAGCGACAGTGAATGATATAGCACCGCCTATGGGAAAGAATCCCTTTGTGACAGAAGCGGAACAGTTATTGCAGTCGGGAACCTTTAATGTTAATGATCAACCTTTAGGAATTAAACCTTTACCAACCACATCTCCATCAACAGATGCAAAATCTTCTCAGTCCGGTGATGGTGTTAATGAAACTGCAAAAAGTGAAAGTTCTGAACCAAAGGGTTTATCACTCATACCACTGAGTGAATTAAGTAATTTGAGTGTCCCTAGTGTGGGGAGTGGAAATCAAATTAATCCTTTAGCACCCACTCCGGTTGGTGGAGTTACACAGATAGCCCCTAGTTTAACTAATCCGGGGTTAAATCCTGTCAATGGTGTTCAACCTACAGCACCTATACCAACTAATTTACCGCCGAACTCTGGGAATAATTTCGATAGTATCCCGGAATTACCTAGCGCCGCAGAATCCACAATGTCTGGTGTTCAAACTAATAGACCCTCTTCTGCTATCCAGCCTCCCAGTTCAGTTAACCAGATTTCGCCAGTGGTGGCTGATCGTAATGGTAATTTAATTTGGCGATCGCCTGCGGAACAAATGCAGGTCAATTCCTCAGATATAGGCGAACTCTCTAAACAAGACTTAGAGATACTGGAACAAATCAGAAATTCTGGAGATTAAGATTTTTAGAGATGGGGGGAGAATAGAAACTCAGGATTAATTATGCTATCCTCCCACCCCTGATTCAGATTGTGCTACTGCTTAACTGTGCTTCTGAAATCCAAGTACCGTGAAAACCATAGGGTACTCTTTGGGGAATAATTACCCGCGCCACAGGTTCTGCGGTGACATCTTGGGCGTTGACTACCACCAGTTCCGAAGTTTCTGTATTTTGATCGTAAACAAAGGTGATTAACCAGCCATCATCTTCACTTGTAGCGCCAATGCTGGGTGCAAATACTGCTTCACCGCCATAACGTCCCTTACCAAATTCATGGGTTTGAGATTTGCCATTTTTCAGGTCGTATTTAATTACACCGTCAAATAGTGGGAGGGAACCCGGAGCCATTTTGCCAGCATAGCCGTATTTTGTAGGTTGTCCGCAGAGGGTTTCGTTAATGCGGGGAAATTCCGCAGGTACATCGTCTAGCATTTCTTCGCGCAGTTTCCCCGTGGTGAGGTTAAATCGCCAGCGATGTAAACGGGGAATATCTGCTTCTGTATCAGTTGCGGAATTATCTGCTTTTAAGACTGTGGTGGAACTCATGCGACAGGCGATCAGTACAATTTCGTCTCCATCTTCGTAGGCGTTGAAGGTATGGAAGACGTAACAAGCGGGACTTTCAAACCATCGGATATTACTGTTATCACCATGACGGGGGACAATCCCAAAGCGACTGGGGCGATCGCCTTCAAACATCATCGCAGGTTCTCCCCGTTGCATTCTTTCAGGGTTGAATGTTAAGGGTAAATCCATAAAGATTGTATAGTTTTCGGTGATGGCGAAATCGTGCATCATCACCCCGATGGGCAGGTCAATTGGCACTGTTCGCAGTATTTCACCTGTTGCCGAAACTACGCTGTATTGTAAGTAAGGTGGGGCGAATGAGTAACCAAAGAACATCATTTCACCTGTATTCGGATCTACCTTGGGATGGGCTGTAAAGGCAGAAACTAATTGATTATTATAAGTATATTCACCAATTGTCTGTAAATCTGGTAACTGGATAGCGTGGGGCGCACCGCCTTCATTTAACGCTAACATTTGTCCAGCGTGCCAAACTAGGGCTGTATTAGCAGTATTTTTGTATCCACCATGAGGATTATCTGGCTGGGGTGGTTCAAATATTCCCGACCATACGGCTTTTCCGGCTTTGTTTTCTATCTCCCATCCTTTGGTTCGTATGTAGCGATTACAATAGGTGGCTTGACCATTGCTAATTCTCAGACCATGTAACATCCCATCGCCATCAAACCAATGATACTTACCAATGGGAGACCATTGGGGGTTGGGGCCATTGCGGACAAACATCCCTGAGAGATTGGCGGGTAATTCCCCGATGACTTTGAGGGTATCGGTGGTGATCTCTGACCGCACTGGTGCAAAGTTGTGATCGAGATAGGGATTAATTTGTGTGGTTGTCATGGTGTTGAGCGAGTGAACAAGTCTTTTTTATAATATTAGCGATCGCCTTAAGGGGATGTTTGAAAAGTTTTTAATGTATAAATGAACCCCTCTCCAAACCTCTCCCCGACACGGAGAGAGGCTTTGAAACCCCCATTCCCTGGTAGGTAGGGAAGGGGGGAAGGGGGGTTAGGTTTTTGGAGATTATTGGTTTCATCTGATACTTTTCAAACACCCTCTAAGGGTGCTTCATACTACTAGTAGATGTATTTATCGCAACCGCCCAGAATCTAAAGACAAATCTGATGATACTTTCAGACTTTTATCGCTAGTTGACATACCTCCTCGTCCTAAAGAAGCGAGGATTCCTTGACACTTCGCTGGAACACGCCACAAGTGGTCTTATCATCCCTCCATGTCCGTTTAAAGTCTCCCAATGCCCTATGGCGACTATGCCCAAATTTTAACATAAAGCCGTCCTAGAACGCGATGCACTGAGCTTGTCGAAGTGACGGGGCTTGTATCCCATTATTTTCGGTCATTAATAGATTAAACTGAGGTCAGGGTAATCCCTGAAAATCCCAGAGCTAAATTATGTTTGTTGCGGATCTGAAACCAGAATCAATTCATCTAACTTGTAATATATGACGGTGGAGCTAAAGGTGACTAGTACTGATAATCACAACTTCTCTTTTTCAGGAGAAGTATCTATCCCCCAGGCTCCTCCTGAATTTAAATCAGGGTTTATCGGCATTATTGGTCGTCCCAATGTCGGTAAATCTACTTTGATGAATCAATTAATAGGACAAAAAATTGCAATTACATCTCCCATAGCCCAAACTACACGCAATCGTTTACGGGGGATTTTAACTACCCCAGAAGCACAGTTAATTTTTGTCGATACACCAGGAATCCATAAACCCCATCATGAGTTGGGAAAAGTGCTGGTAAAAAATGCCAGAAATGCGATTGATGCGGTAGATGTAGTCTTGTTTGTGGTCGATGGTTCCGTACCTTGTGGCGCTGGCGATCGCTTTATTGTAGATTTGCTAATTAGGACTGAAACCCCTGTGATTTTGGGTTTAAATAAAATTGACCAACAACCGTCGAATTTTGACCTCATTGATCAAAGTTACCAGTCTTTAGCTAAAGAGCAACAATGGCCGACAGTCAAGTTTTCCGCCCAAACTAGCGCCGGTTTACCAGAATTACAACAGTTATTAATTGCAGGTTTAGAAACCGGGCCGTTTTATTATCCCCCGGACTTAGTAACCGACCAACCGGAACGGTTTATCATGGGTGAGTTAATTCGGGAACAGATTTTACTGTTAACACGGGAAGAAGTTCCCCATTCAGTGGCGATCGCCATTGATTTAGTCGAAGAAGCTCCCACTATTACCCGTATCCTGGCAACTATACACGTTGAAAGAGATTCTCAAAAAGGGATTTTGATTGGGAAAGGTGGCTCTATGCTCAAAGCCATTGGTAGCGCAGCCCGCGAACAAATTCAAAAACTCCTTGATGGTAAAGTTTATCTAGAACTGTTCGTCAAAGTGCAACCAAAATGGCGACAATCCCGGATGAGTTTAGCAGAGTTGGGCTACCGTGTGGAAGAATAGTCATTAGTCATTAGTCATTAGTCATTTGTCAAATGAAAAAACAACTAACTGATAACTGATAACTGATAACTGATAACTGATAACTGATAACTGAACTTATACCCAAATCTGCACAACCCGCCCCTTGATTTCTTGTCCGAGCCAGGGTGTATTCTGAGACAGTGTACAAAGATTTTTCTTTTCCACTTTCCAGATATCCTGGGGGTCAAATAAGGTAAGTTCTGCTTTGTGATCAGGAGTAATTGTACTGGGAACCTGTTGCAAACATCTGGCTGGTTGGGTGCTTAAAGCTCGCCATAGTTGTAATGCGGTAAATTTGCCAGTTTCTACCAAATTCTGCCATAACAAAGGTAATGCTAATTCCAAACCAATTGCGCCTGGGGGCGATTCTGCAAAGGCTTGGACTTTCTCCTCATAAGTGTAACCTGCATGATCAATGGCGATCGCATCAATGACACCTGCTTTCACACCCTCAGCTAAAGCCTCCACATCGCTGGAATTACCTAAAGGTGGGTCTAAACGGAGACTTGTATTATAACTCTTAATAGCTTTAGTGTCAAGTAACAAATGCATCCAAGTGGTGCTGGCGGTGATCGGTAAACCCGCAGCCTTAGCCGAGGCGATGAGTTCCACACTGCGAGCGGTAGAAACCCGCATGATATGTACTGGTGTACCTGTAGCTGCGACTAATTCGATCAAAGATGCGATCGCCGTTGTTTCCGCACTAGCAGGGATTGGTGGTAAACCCAAACGTAGAGCTTCCGTACCTTCACGGACAACTCCATTCGCAGATAATAGGCGATCGCCAGGAGAAAAAGCCACCGGTTTACCCACAGGTCGCAGATATTCCAAAACCCGGCGGACAAACCCCAAATTCTCCCCAGCCTTACCATCCGTAAAACCCACCACACCCGCAGCAGCTAAATCTGTTAATTCCGTCAATTGCTTCCCCGCCAAATCCAGACTCAGCGCCCCCCAAATATCAACATGGGGCATATTTACCATTTCCCCAACCCTTTGATGCAACTGTGACACCATAGCAGGATGATCAATAGCGGGAGACGTATCAGGTAAAATACCGATGCGCGTAAAGCCCCCAGCCGCAGCAGCCTGTAATAAAGATGACAGAGTTTCCCGTTCCTCGAATCCAGGTTCGCCGGAATGACTATACAAATCCACTAAACCAGTACCGAGAACCAAGCCCCGACAATCTTTAATTTCAGCATCCGAACTCAAATCAGAAATCTGGCTAGCGACAGCTTTAACTTCACCATCAGCAATCAGAACATCAGCAATTTCGTCAATTTCCAAACCTGGATCAATTATCCTTACCTGTCGTAGCAATTCCGCCATATAATTTCAGATTATTATTTAGACAATTTATTTTCAGACTTATCCCAACTGCATATTATTTCGACCTCTCCAGTTCCCTCCCTGCTTCCGGGGAGAAGTCACAAGGAGGGTTTCCCTCCGGGTGAACTTCGGAGGAGGGTTAGGGTGGGGTTATTTTGATACATCTTTATTTTTAAATTGGTGAGGACTTACGCACAAGTGACGGAATAACGAACCACAGAGACACAGAGTACACAGAGAAATAAGGGTTTGAGAGATATTTTGCGTAAGTCCTGTTGGTATTACCCAAGAACCGATACAACAAAAATTATTTATAACCACAGATGAACATAACAGTATTTTTTCTATGTCTCTGTGGTTTTATTTTCCTTCGCCAGAATTTGATTACAAGGCTCCAGCCGCAGTTTTATCTAACACCCCTCCACTCAAATGACTAGTAATATTCATCGCTTGTAACACAGGTAAACCATTTAATCCGGATGGGTAATCAATAACACTCACAGCACCATTACCCTGGCGGAAATTCCAGAAGTTTTCCGTTGATAAACCCAGAACATGACACAACAAAGTCTTATTAGTCGCATCGTGAGCCACGATTAAACCAGTTTGGAGTTTTTTAGCCAATGCAGCTTCTACAATTGATTGCCAAGATGCCACACTACGCTCACAAACATCCTGCAAATTTTCACCTTCTGGCATTTGCACCTCTGCTGGTACAAGTCTCCAGCGCTCCAACTCTCCAGGAAACTCTTCCTCGATCTCTTTTTCTAACTTTCCTTCCCACAGTCCATGACTGATTTCTCTCAAACCATCTTGTAATTCTAAATTTACATTAGGATGGTGAGCCAATATTAATTCTGCTGTTTCTTTCGGGCGCATCATTGAACTACTAACAGCAAAGTCAATAGTCACATCTTGGAGAAATTCCCCAGCTGTTTGTCCTTGTTTTTTACCATTGTCATTGAGGGGAATATCAATTTGACCTTGAAATCTGGTTTGGCGATTCCATTCAGTTTCTCCATGACGCACCAGCAACAACCGTACACCTTGATGATCTGGTCGCAAAGAGGGAAAAACCTCACCCAAGTGTTGGGTTTGATTCATTGATTCTAATTGCACTGGTTCTCCTAAACCACCAGCAAAATTGAGGACACTGATACAACAGTTAGATTGCTGTAGAGAATGGTAGCGGCTAGGAGGAATCCCCAAAGCTGTACTAATCAGGGCGCGATTAATGCCATTATGCGCCACTATCAGGATAGTTTCCCCTTGATGACGTGACAAAATTTCTTGCCAAAATGACTGCGCTTGTTCATAGATAGACAGCACCGGAAAATGTTCTCTAGTTCCTTGTGCATCTTTTACCAACATCCGCAATTCATGGGGGCGTTCTTTCCAGATGTGGTAGTCTTCGCTAAACTTTACTTTAACCTCAGCACTCAGCATTTCTGCCCACAAAGGCAAATCAATTTCCATCAGTTGATCGGAACTTTGCGGAGTCACTGATTTCTGAGAATCAGTCTTTAACTCACTATATATAATCTCGGCTGTTTGTTTCGCTCGCTGGAGAGGACTGTGATAAATAGCACTAAACGAAATACTGCTGAGGGCTTTTCCTACCTTACTGGCATCTGCACAACCTTTTTCCGTTAACCTTGATACATCGGTACGTCCTTGGATTCGCCGCTCGGTGTTATAGCTGCTTTCTCCGTGGCGCACAATGATGACACGAGTCATCTGCATTCCCCTCCTATATCTAAAGGTATAATTCTACAACGATTGCAGGAGCTTAATTCATAAATACCCGCCATCATCAATTAGTCTCGCCCACAGGGGTAAATAACACAAATGCAATAATACTGTGATTTCCTGACCTAGACGTAATTAGTAAAGCCTAGTATGATCAACAGCGTTTTCAATACTGTGGTGTGATTGTGGCTAGTCAAAAAAAATGGTATCGTTCCATCTCTAATATTCCCGGACAAGCCTATCTCTGGCTAGCAATCTTGATTTTTGGCGGTTCTGGTGCAGTTACTCGCAAGCTGACAGAAATCGGTGCTGAAAACTTAATAGATGGTCGCAATCCGATTTCATTGTGTAACGTTTTATTTGTGGGGAACTTCTGCGGTTTAATGGTTCTGATGTTGATCTATGGGCGACAGTGGAACAAAGCAAGTTTGAGGCAAATATCCCGGAAGAATTGGTTAATTTTGATTGTGGTAGCCATTCTTGCGGGTGCTATTTCTCCCAGTTTAATTTTCCAAGCCTTGGAGTTAACTGAGGTGAATAATATTATTTTGGTGGGGAGATTGGAACCCCCATTGATTTTAGCTTTATCCTTTTGGTTGTTGGGGGAACGGGTAAATATTTGGGAAGTTGTGGGTGCGATCGCCGCCTTTATGGGTGTAATCCTGGCTATCTTTCTTCAGCCACCAGGACAAGAGATGATGAATCTTGGCGGTTTTAATTTAGGACTTGGGGAAATCTTAACTGCGATCGCATCAGTAGCCCTAGCCATATCTACCATCATTAGTAAAAACTATCTCTCTCAGATTCCCATAGGAATATATAGCATCTTTCGCACTGCCTTGGGAACTATGATATTTTTTTTTACTGCCATCATTCTTTATGGTAGCGAACATTTTATGGATATATTTTCACCTTTTTTATGGCAGTGGATGTTGTTATATGGCATAGTCATTATAGTTTTAGGTCAGTCATTTTGGGTGCAGGGTTTGCGAAAGTCCTCTGTCTCTGTGGCTTCCTTAGTCGCCTCCTTTACCCCGGTCACCGGAATTTTAGCAGCTTATTTCATCCTCGGCGAAACCCCTACCCTAGCCCAATACATAGGCGGTAGCGTCATTTTAGTTGGGGTATCTCTCAGCCAATTTGGTATTTGGCAAAAACATAATCGCAGACATACACCCGACAGCATAAAATCTGCACCAGCACAACAAGAAATAGAAAGTGAAATTGGATTTAAAGGCATTTAACAACAGGTAGTTAATCATATTTATTTCAGCTAACCTTCACTTTCATGAAAAGCTAAAAACTGCTCCTGATTAATTCTCCCAGCCCGATAAAGAGTTTCCGTAATTTCTCCCAAAGTGAACACCGCATGGGCTTGATAACCATTATTAAGTAATCGTGCTTTCACACCTTGTTCATGATCAATCAACACCACAATATCCCGAACATTCAAACCTGCTGATTGCAACTTTTCCGCACCCTCCATCACACTTTTACCAGTGATTAAAATATCATCAACCACCACCACAGTTTCACCAACCTGAAAATTACCCTCAATTAACCTACGAGTTCCATGTGCTTTTACCTCCTTCCGGGGATAAATCATCGGACAATGGAGACGCAAAGATAAACCAGTCGCAGTAGGTAAAGAACCGTAAGGAATACCCGCCAACCTATCAAAACTTAGAGAATTTAAAATCTCCTCATAAGCAATCAGAACTTGATGAAAAACTTGGGGATTAGAAATAATTTCCCGTAAATCAATATAATAAGGAAAAGTAGCCCCTGACGCTTGCACAAAATTACCAAACATAATGCAACCAATATCATAAAGTTGCAAAATCAAATCTTGCTGCGAGTGCTGATTCACAACAGAAACATCAGGTAACAATACAGTACAACTAGAAGCATCACGGACAATTTTAGTTTTTGCCAGATTAATTTCAGCAGATAAAGCCTGAATACTTTCCCTTAAATTCGGTTGACTCAACATATCTTGAGGAACCGGAATCAATAACCCATCATTCTCAGCATTCAACCCAGCCTCTAAAATTTGATTGAAATTACTACCCTCAGCCCAAATACTCCGCGCCATAATCATTCTTTCCGGCGCAACTGAGCGAATTAGCGCCATCACTTCCGGATTTGTCGTCCCTACTTCCAACGCCAACTGTTCTGGAGTCCCCCAATTTTTCGACTCCTTCACCACCTGTAAATAAAGCGGTGAATCATTACTGGGATATTGTTGTAAAGATGCAGCACCTAAATTAGAAGTACAACATAAAATAAATACCGCCTTATCAGGGTAAACTAAAAACGGTGCTACATGGTCTTGACCTGTATAAGGACTCAGAGTAATTGCATCTACATTCCATTCTGTAAAAACTGTACGTGCAAACACCGTACTTGTATTTAAATCACTATGTTTCGCATCTAAAATAATAGGAATATGACTGGGAATAGCCGCCAAAACTTTTTCTAGTAATTCTAAACCACGAACACCTAAAGCCTCATAAAATCCCAAAGTCGGCTTATAAGCACAGACAAAATCCGCAGTTTCCCTAATAATAAATTCTAACCACTTCTGCAAGTCAGAAATCATATCCTGAGATTTATAATCAGCAGACATCATCTCAGGATTCGGGTCAAGACCTACAAAAAGTAAACTTTGATTTTGCGATATACTAGCCTCTAACTTCTCCAGAAAATTCATCTTTATAATCACCTAAATATAGGACTACTATTTGATTATTTAACAAACACGTAGTGGACTGACAAGGCTAAAATGTTGCAATAGATTTTTCAGAAAATTGAGATAAATCAATGTTTTCGGCTTTTTCATAATGCACTGTTTTAAGCTTGTCAATCCAGTAGGGTGTGTTAGCGGTAGCGTAACGCACCAAACCCTTAATAATGGTGCGTTACGGATTTCATCCTAACGCACCCTACAATACTGATAACTGATAACTGTTAACCGTTAACTGTTAAAACTCTCTAAAGTCCAGCAAACCAGTCATAACCCTGATCTTCCCAGTAACCCTTAAACAGAGATAAACCACTCACAAGGGAGATTTGCGTTACCCATTTACTCTGCTTATAACCGAGTTTAATAGGAGAAGCTAAACGTAAAGGCGCACCATTATCAACAGGTAAAATTTCGCCATTTTTCTCATAAGCTAACAAAGTTTGAGGATGTAAAGCAGAAGCTATATCCCAACTTTCGTAGTAACCATCAGCCGATTTAAAATAAGCAAACTTGACATTAGCTTGAGGTTCCGCAAGAGCGATAATTTCCCGCAGACATACACCACCCCACTGTACTATAGCCGCCCAACCTTCCACACAAACATGGCGAATAATCATAGAAGTTTGGGGTAAAGCCTGAATTTCTGCCAAAGTAAGACTGAGAGGATTGTTTACTGCACCATCAATAATTAAACGATATTGTTCTGGGTCAATAATTGGTGTACCTCTGAAAGTATTAACTATTAATTTCTCCGGTTGAATTTCACTTAGAGAAAATTCTGGTACAGGTTTTTGGGGGTTTAATATTAATTCTCCCACTTGGCGATTTAGTGGTTCAGAAAGTGTCCCTACTATATCTTCAAATAGAGGTGTACCACAGCCGCTTAGAAGTAAACTTAAGCTAGATAAACCTGAAACTTTGAGAAATTGACGACGCTGTAAATGATGGAAATTCATAGATTTTGAGGATTTTAGAGGAATTAACCGCAGATAAACATAGATGGTTTTTTGAGCGATTTTAATTCAGTTAATTTACCAAAACATGGATTCTGTTAGTTGGGAACCGCCAGCTTTTTTACCTAATATCCAGTGAATAATGGTAAATATAATTACTATTGGTACTGTAGCAAAATGCACAATTCTTAATGCTTGCCAATCGCCGAACATCTCTACAATCCAGGGAAATTGAGCAGGTTTATACATTCCTATCCCTGTGAGTAATGCTAACAGTAAAATAGGGATAATTGCTGTATAAATTATCCGATGCCAAGCGTAAGTTAAACGCCGAGAATTTTGCGTTTTTTGTAATGCTTTGATGTCATTTACACCCACAAATCGACTGCGCCAGCGTCGGGTAATTAAAACATAAAGTCCATACCACAGCAGATTTAATGAAAATAACCACATAGCTGCAAAATGCCAATGTCTACCCCCGGCTAACCAACCTCCCAAAGTAAATATGGGGGGAATGTGTAAACCCGCACGTCCACCAAATACGGGGTTAGCATTGTAAATTTGTAGTCCACTGGTGAGCATGAGAAATAAACTGATGATATTTACAGAGTGGAAAATCTTCGCGCCTATGGCTTGAATATGTAATCGGCGCTGGGGAGAGGGAACATTAAGACTCATTGATTAAACTGTAATTAAACCGACAACTCAATCATAATTCTTAGTCATCTCTTCTTTATGACTTTGTACCTTTGTAGTCAAAAGATAATAAGATAAACCACTAAGACAGAATGAAACAAAGTTTTAAGCAGTGGAAAGACTCTTAAGGATAGCCAGAATTATTGATATCTGTACTGAATGGATTGGTAAATTAACCAATTGGTTGGTGCTAGTCATGGTGATACTTGGTGTATGGAATGTTTTAGGGGAATACCTGGGGGGATTAATTGGGGTTGATTTAAGTTCTAACGCATATAGAGAAGCCCAGTGGTATATTTTTGATTTAATTTTCTTGTTGGGTGCAAGCTACACGTTAAAGCACAATGAACACGTGAGGGTGGATGTTTTTTACAGTAATTGGCCGCCTCGGCGGAAAGCACTAGCAGATTTGTTAGGAACAGTATTATTTCTGATTCCCTTCTGTCTGATGGTGATATTTTTTTCTTGGGATACTGTCGTGGCTTCGTGGCAAATTTGGGAAACATCGCCTGATCATGATGGTTTACCCCGCTACCCGATTAAAACCATGATTATTGTGGCTTTTGTGTTGTTAATTTTCCAAGGAATTTCTCAGGTCATCAAAAATTTGGCAATTATTCAAGGCAGACTCGAACCCCAGGAGGCAAATCATGACACTGGATTATGAATGGCTGGGGCTAGTGATGTTTGCGGGGGCGTTAGTGCTGCTATCTCTGGGATATCCTGTAGCTTTTTCTCTGGGTGGGGTGGCAATTTTATTTGGAATAATCGGGATTTCATTGGATGTATTTGACCCGGTGTTTCTCACTGCTATGCCTCAGCGCATTTTCGGCATTATGTCAAATTATACTCTGTTGGCTATCCCCTATTTTATTTTTATGGGGTCTATGCTGGAGAAATCTGGGATAGCTGAGAATTTGTTGGAAACAATGGGGATTGTTTTGGGGCGGTTGCGTGGCGGATTGGCTTTAGCTGTGGTGTTGGTGGGGGCGCTGTTGGCTGCAACTACTGGGGTGGTAGCGGCTACGGTGGTGGCTATGGGTTTAATTTCTCTGCCGATTATGCTGCGCTATGGATATAACAAGCAATTAGCTACTGGTGTGATTGCAGCATCGGGGACTTTGGGGCAAATTATCCCGCCGAGTGTGGTTTTGGTGGTACTGGGTGATCAGTTGGGGATTTCTGTTGGGGATTTATTTTTGGGTTCCCTGATTCCGGGTTTGATGATGTCGGGGGCGTTTGCTATTCATGTGCTGATTGTGGCATTTTTAAAGCCGGATTTAGCGCCAGCTTTGCCTGCTGAGGTGCGGGATATTGGTGGGAAGGCTTTGGGAAAACGGATTATTCAGGTGATGTTACCGCCGTTGATTTTGATTTTATTGGTTTTGGGAAGTATCTTTTTTGGCTTTGCGACACCGACTGAGGCGGGTGCTGTGGGTTGTGCTGGTGCGATCGCATTAGCGGCTGCAAATCGTCAACTTACCTTAGAATCTCTGCGTCGGGTTTGTGATACAACTTTAAAAATCACCAGCATGGTGCTGTTTATTCTCTTGGGTTCCACTGCCTTTAGTTTAGTATTCCGGGGTTTAAATGGCGATCAATTTATGTTCGATGTCCTGGCGAATCTTCCCGGCGGTAAAATCGGCTTTTTAATGGTCAGCATGGTGACGGTGTTTATTCTTGGCTTTTTTATCGACTTTTTCGAGATTGCTTTTATTGTCATCCCCTTATTTGTGCCAGTAGCCGAAGAATTAGGCATTGATTTGGTTTGGTATGGTGTGATTTTGGGAGCAAATCTGCAAACATCCTTCCTCACACCGCCCTTTGGTTTTGCGTTGTTTTACCTCCGTGGTGTCGCACCTCCAGAAGTCACGACATCTGACATTTATCGGGGCGTTATCCCGTTTGTTTTGCTGCAAATTTTAGTTTTGCTATTAATTATCGCTTTCCCCGGTATTGTGAGTTTTTTACCGAATTTGGGAAGGTGAAAGATTACCCCACCCCCAACCCCTCCCCGCAAGCGAGGAGGGGAGAAAGAGAAGAAAGGGGAGAACATTTTTCCCACACCTCCCACACTTCCCACACTCCCCACTCCCCACACCTAACTATTAGAGATGGCGAAATTGGCGTAGCTTAATTCATTGACACGGTTCCAGTCGAAAACTTGTTTACGGAAGCCTTTCCACTGTTCGTAAACTTGTTTGAAATTTGCGTCTTTAGTAGCATTTTCTTCTAAGAAGTCAACGGAGGCTTTTTGAGATGCTTGCATGATTTCTGGGCTGAAGGCAACTAATTTAGTACCGCCGGCGGTTAATCTTGCTAGGGCTTGACCATTCAAGGCATCATATTCAGCTAGCATATTCATGTTGGCTTCATAAGCTGCTGTTTTGAATATGGCTTGGTATTCTGGAGGTAATTTGTCCCAAGCACTACGATTAACTAGTACATCTAAGGTTGGCCCTGGTTCCCACCAACCGGGATAATAGTAAAACTGGGCGGCTTTGTGTAACCCTAGTTTCTCATCATCGTAGGGGCCTACCCATTCTGCGGCATCGATTGCGCCTCTATCTAGTGCTAGAAAAATTTCGCCTCCTGGTAATACTTGCGCGTTCACACCCATGCGAGAGATGACTTGTCCCCCTAATCCGGGAATCCGCATTTTTAAACCTTGGAGGTCGGCAACGGTGTTAATTTCTCTTTTAAACCATCCTCCCATCTGTGCGCCAGTGTTACCGGCTGGAAAGTTAATTATATTGAAGTCGCTATAAATTTTTTGCATGGTTTCTAGTCCGCCACCATGATATAGCCAAGAGTTTTGCTGTTGGGCGTTTAAGCCGAAGGGTACGGAGGTGCCGAAGGCTAAGGCTAAGTTTTTACCGATGTAATAATAATTGGCTGTATGTCCGCATTCCACTGTTCCTGCTTGCACTGTGTCCATGACTTGCAACCCCGGAACTAGTTCCCCTGCGGCTAAGGGTGTAATGGTGAAACGTCCGTTGGTCATTTCGCTGACTCGTTTAGCAAGTATCTCTGCACCGCTAAAAATCCCTAGAGATTTCGGCCAGCTAGTTACCATTCGCCACCGCAGATTCGGTAGTCCAGTTTGGATGTTAGCGGCGGTTTGGGTACGCGCACAGGAACTTAATGTGATGGCTGTTGCAGTGGCGATCGCACCTGTGTTAATAATTTTTCTACGTTTCATGCTTGGTATAGGGAGTGGGGAGTGGGGAGTGGCTAATTACTTTTCACAACTAAATTGAAGGAATTTAAATAGCCGGTAATGGTTTTAGCTAAGGTGCGCTGTTGTTTTTTACTGGTGATGGCCATGACTTGATACAAACGACCATTGAGAACATACATTCTATTTCTGGTAATTTTGCCGCCAGTATTCACATATTCAATTTCTTTGCCGGGAATGCCGCTATAAGTACGTACTTGACCCTGCCTAATTAAATTACTTCTGGTAGTTTTTAAGGCCATATCCCTGGCGTTATTCAGTATTACTTCGGGGTCTGTGATTTCACCGTAACTGTAAGGAAAATCATTGTAAACAACCAAATATGCTACTTGCTGCTTTGGGGGTTCAGCAACAAACATTTCTAAGTTAATCTCCCCCATGTAGGTTTTTTGGATTTGGGTATCTTTTTCTGGCTGTCCTGGCATTAAGACGGTAAAGCCTCCGTCTGGTGCGGTGTATACCTGCCATTTTGGTTGTACTACTGGAGTTTCTGGTGGAGTTTGGGGTTTTTCGGCTGCTAGAAGGGGAGAACCGCTAGAGATGAGAGTGGCGGTGAGGAGTGGGAATAAATATTTAAAAGTCATAATTTTAGCGATTACGGATGCTGTTATTACCGATGCTATTGGTTATAGCCTAGCCGCACTTAAAGCTGCACCAATTAGCCCCACTTGTTGGTTGAGAATTATATACACGGGGATATCTTCGAGAAGTGGACGCATTCTACCTTTTTGGCTGAAGTTGAGGAGAAAACTGCCGTTTTGTAGCAGGGTTTGAATTTTGGGTGCAATCCCACCGGCAATATATAAACCACCAGAGGGTAAGAGTTTCAGGGCGAGGTTGCCGGCTTCTGCGCCGTAAATGTCTACAAATAATTTTAAGGTTTGAACAGAAAGGCGATCGCTTCCATCCAGTGCGGCGGCTCCAATAGTAGCCCCAGGATCAACGCTTTTTTCCGGCTGTCCGGCTTCCTGTTCCCAGGTTCTGACTACTTGGGCGATTTCTGGGGATTCGCTGGAGATTTTTCTGTCTCGCAAAAATTGATAAATGGCGACAATTCCCTGTCCCGAAACTACCCTTTCCACAGACACACGCTGGATATCATGTTTATCTAACAGGTATTTCAATAGCTGAAATTCTAACTCGCTGCGGGGAGCAAAATCAGCGTGTCCACCTTCTGAGGGAAACACTTGATAATGATTACCCTGTTTAATTAAAAATCCTTGTCCTAAACCAGTTCCCGCCCCAATTACCGCAATGGGTGCTTCTGGTTGGTGTTTCCCGACTTGCAAAGTTAGCAAATCTGATTTAGTTAACCCCAAAATCCCGTAACCCACAGCCGCAAAGTCATTAATTAGGGAGATAGAATTAATGCCCA
Source organism: Nodularia harveyana UHCC-0300 (assembly GCF_034931085.1). Taxonomy (NCBI): domain Bacteria; kingdom Bacillati; phylum Cyanobacteriota; class Cyanophyceae; order Nostocales; family Nodulariaceae; genus Nodularia; species Nodularia harveyana. Next base: position 57,143 of record NZ_JAYGHG010000026.1, read on the forward strand.
ATTCTTGTTTTAAACGGTCAGTATCGAGAAACCAGGTTAAATTGGTGAGCTTGGCTGTATTATTGACCACGGGTCCGGCGATCGCAAAACAAGCTTTTTCTGGTGTACCTACATTCGCCTTAGCCAGAAATTGCTGTACCAACGGCACTAAATCCCCAAAATCTCCACTTTTGTAAGTCTCCTCATTCAGCGTGTTTAACTCTAGCGAGTCTGATGCTTCCACCAACCGCAAGATAGTTTTTGTACCGCCGATGTCTCCTGCTAATAACAAAGTCATACAATTTTAGATTTTAGATTTTAGATTTTGGATTTTGGTTCAACCCACAGATAAATCTAGTACAAGTCGGCGTAAATAAACAGACCATTGAAAATCAATGAAAAGCCTGAAAAGCCTATTTTCTGTAGAGTCAACCCAGGATGCAGCGAGTTATTATTTAAGCAAATCGAATCACTTCCTCTATATCTGTCAAATGGGAAGTATCTCCCTTTAGTTCTAGCAACCATTGATCATCTTGACGCACCACTTTCACTAAAGAACATAAAGAAGCCTTAACTTCTGCATTAGCAATATCTCCTACTAGCCCGATTGCTCCCCCTAAGACAGATGCACCATGTCCGACCAGCAAAATATCTTGGGGATAGTATTCACTAGCTAAGGCGATCGCCGTTTCTCCAGAACGTCGCTCCACCTCTGCGTAAGTTTCGGGATATTCAGCAGTAAAACGGGGTGTGTAACTAGGATCAATTCTGGGGAATAATGCAGTTAACTCTGGAATTGACATTCTTTCTGGTGCTTCCGTCATCCAGTCTGGATTTAGCCACTCACTCAGACCTGTTTCTAGTTTAATGGGTAAGTCTAAAACTTCTGCCACGGCGTTGGCGGTTTGGACAGTTCGCAGAAATGGAGAAGTGAAAATATGAGCAATTTTCTCTGTTTCCAAGCGTTTCGCTAACTGCTGGGTTTGCACCACACCATCATCAGACAAGGGTGGATCATAACGTTTTTCGGCGGTGAGAAACCAATCAGGGTTAACAAAATCGAGGCGGTTAGCGTGTCTGGCAATCCAAACTATTTGATTCATGGGATAATTCGGTATATTTCCCCTGGGGTACAAGAAATATTACCACGCCTGAGCGAGCGATTTTAAATACTCTTAGGACTTACACAAGGACTCTCTGAAACCCTCTTGACTTCTCCCAAGGGGAGACGCTAACGCGGTAAGCGCAGCTATGCCGAAGGCTTTACGTGTCCTTTGTGGTTCGTTTTTCATAATTTTGCGTAAGTCCTGTACTCTGATGGTGAGGAGCTATGATCTCAATCCAGCATTTAGAGGATAATTATTATTAAGTGCCAGCAAAAGACTTCATTCACGAAACCGTAAAAGAGGCAATTATCAAAGACGGTTGGGAAATTACCAACGATCCCTATGTTATTTCCTATGGTGAGCGTTTTTTATTTGTTGATCTTGGCGCAAGCAGCTTTATTGGAATCCGACAGGGAAATAAAAATTTAGCTATTGAAATTAAGCAATTTCGCAGTCAATCTCAAATAGCTGATTTAGAGCAAGCTATTGGTCAATATACGCTATATCGCTTGTTACTTAATCAAGTCGATCCAGAACGTGACCTTTATCTGGCTGTCTCTGAAGCTACTTACAGCGATATATTTACTGAGCCAATTGGAAAACTAGTGATCGCTGACTTACCTTTAAAGCTAATTGTTGTAAATTTGGAGAAAAAGGAAGTAAGTCAATGGATACCATCACGACCTATCGAGAAATCATCAAACAGGTAATTAGTGATTACGCCAAACTACGCCCATCCCACGGGAACATTCGCTTAGATAGCATCTTTGACGAAATGAGCGATCGCTATGCTCTCATGCAGGTAGGTTGGGATAAAGGGCGGCGAGTGCGTGGCAACCTGATCTATATAATTATCGAAAATGGGAAAGTAATAATTGAATACGATGGCATGGAATGCGGAATTACTCAAGACTTCGTTAAAAAAGGTATTCCAGAGAGTGATATCATACTGGCTTTCCTACCGGAGGCGCGGAATCTTTCCATTGCTTGAACAAAGGATTATACTGAATTTAGTTGTACTTTTATTGACTATAGCTTTATTCATTTTACCATCCTCTAAACTCAATTCTCCTCCTCGAACCTAAACTGCTGCATAAAACGGCGGTCAATCATATCTTTCCAGCACCAGAAGAGTTGATGCGGTGGTGAAGTAAAAATTCCTTTAGTTGCGATCGCCCGTTTGTCACCAGTACCAATTAAACTCAGATATTGTCGCTGTGGTTGATAGTCTTTCAGGGGCTGACCTAATAAAGCTCTTTGTAAATTCTCAAACAATGGCTGACCTTGGCGCACCGCAAACACCCCAGCTTTCGGACGCGGATGATTTACCATAGTCGCAATATCACCCGCAGCAAATACCTCTGGGTGACTTTGAGATTGTAATGTATCTTTGACTAAAATAAATCCCGCCTCATCAGTAACCAGTCCTGTGGTTTTCAACCATTGGGGTGCTGATGCTTGAGTTACCCAAAATATTTTATCGCACTCTAGCAATAACCCAGATTCACATTTAACCGCAAATCTTTCTCCAGTTTCTGCAAGTTCACAGACACTTTCCCCTAAATGCAAATTGATACCACGATTTATTAAAATCTGCTGAAATTGATTCTGCACTGATTTATGATAGTTGGGCAACAGTTGATCCTGACGCTGGAATAAATGAATTTGTAACCTTTCAATTGGTTGCTGATGTTGTTGCAAAATCCTCTGTAAATGGGTTTGCATTGACAGCGCTAACTCCACACCCCCAGCACCACCACCCACAATTGCTAAACTCATGGGTTTCTCCGGATTTTTGGCAACTTTTTCTAGTAGTTGCTCCCAATGTTGCAATAATTTTGGTACTGGTTTCGCCGTAATTGCATATTCCGTGGCTCCTGATACAGATATGGTGCTAGGAGTGCTGCCAATATCAATAGAAAGAAGATCAAAGTTGATAGCTGGATGGTTATTACAAATCACTTGCTGATTTTTTAAATCCAGTCCCACTGCTCGGTCAATATATAAATTTGCTTGAGCAAAGTTAGCCAATTTTAGTAAATTGATGTGACATTCTTCATGTCTATAAAATCCGGCGATGTGTCCTGGTAACATCCCCGAATATGGTGTATCTAACTCTGGGCTAATCAAAGTTAAACGTACTTCTGGTAAAGGATTAATGGCGAATTTTCGCAACACAATAGCATGGGTATGTCCACCACCAATTAAGACTAAATCTTTAATCATAGGTCAGTTATCAGTTATCAGTTATCAGTTGTCAGTTAAGAAATAAAATTTAGAGGCTGTTTGAAAAGTCTTATTGTCGGTAACAAAACATTCTAGATCCCCCTAAATCTCCCTTTTCCAGGCTAGGGGGGATCATTACGTGCCTAAAATCACAGCCGAACACTTTTAAAATAAACCTCTTAGGGGAAACATCTGACTAAATAGGCATAATAAATGTTCAATATTTACTGATTTCAAATATTTTATCTCTACTAAAATTTTAGTAACCACACAGAATCAAATTGTCCCATTATTTCCAAGCTATTTTTTCCATAATTGTGATGTTTACTTTTATTTTTACCTAAAAAATCACTAAATTTACTAATGATTAATTTTTTATCCATCAGCACAATAAGTAATAGTTAAATTCTGTATATATATATGTTGATGGCAATTATTAATACTTTGCAAATATTTGAAAAATTAACACGATACTTAGATGATCATCCGATATCCTTAACAAACTTCATCCCTGGGATATTTGTTGATAAATTAAAATCACTCCAGTTGAGCTTTCAGTCAGGAGAGGAGTATTTATTTAGAGTTAGAAAAAATCTAAATGATCAGCATATCGAGAATAGACTAGCAGCAATTCATGATTTAGCGAAGTTTTCTCAAGCATATCCCAAATATCAAGGGGAAATTATGATGATTCTCAGTAATTTTGTTCAAAATCATCATGCTGATATTAATGGAGATGAATTTAATCCCCATTCTTTACCGAGAATTTCTGAAGATTTGCAAGTAGCCCTAACTGTAATTGGGAGAAGGGATACGAATCATGATCAGGAAGGGGAACAAATAGATTTAAGCTGTACAGATATAAGCGGGGCTAATCTCTATCAGGCTAATTTAAAGTCATCAAATCTTTATCAAGTGAATTTGACTGGGGCGAATCTGACTGGGGCGAATCTGGCTGGGGCTATTCTGACTGGGGCGAATCTGACTGGGGCGAATTTACAGGGTGCAAATCTGGCTGGTGCTATTCTCTGTGCGGCGAATCTGACTGGGGCGAATCTGACTGGGGCGAATCTGACTGGGGCGAATCTATATCTAGCAAATCTACAGGGAGCGACTCTGAATGATGCTATGCTGCAAGGGGCAAATTTCCGAGAAGCTAAATTTGTCTGATTTTGAGTTTTTGAAATTGCTGCGATGTTTGTGAACAAAGACTTAATTGTTGTGCGATCGCTTCACTGTTATATTTGATGCCATCCTGTCGATAAAAATCAGATTAATTAACTCGGCTGATATATGTTCAAAAATTATAGATTGTGGGGCATATTCAAATTTTCAGCTAAATGATATACTAATTTCTCCTAAACCCTAAGTAATAATTCTGTGTTGTGAGAAATATTACTGCTATGTCTGCTTATAAGACAGACAAATTCTGGCGTTGGTTGATAGCTATAACAGTTATATTTTTGCTCTCACTGACTCTGATTGTTTTTGCATCGTCGTACATTGAGGAATTGACAGTTGATCAACGGATACAATATAGAGTTCATGTCTTAATCGCCAGTGCTATAGTTTTTCTCGGTTTGGCAGTGTTGATTAATGCTTACTATGCAGCCAAGCGTGTGGATGCTATGTCCAAAAATGCGATCGCAGCTGAGAAAAGCAACGCCATCAACAATCAAAATTCCCAAATCGGTGAAGATAAATTGATTGTAGAACGTTTTATGGGGGCGATTACCCAATTGGGTCATGAAAAAATCGAAACCCGAACAGGCGCAATTTACATTCTGGAACGAGTTGCACAGGATTCGCCCAAAGAACACTGGACAATTATGGAAATCCTCGCCGCTTTTATCAGGGAAAATGCTCCGGTTCCCATAGAAGAAGATCAACAAAGGCGAGAAAATTTACAGTTCATCGGGAAGGTACGTCGCAGACACCCAGAAGAAATGAATGCTGGCGAAGTATTACCTCAACTGCGTCGGGATATTCAAGCGGCCTTAACTGTCATCGGTAGGCGAAATTCGCTGTTAGAAGAGGAAAATCAAAAACTGGATTTACGGAATACCGACATCCGGCGAGCCGATTTGCTAGAAGCTAACCTGGAAAGAGCCGATTTGCGCGGTTCTAATCTCTCTGGCGCTAACTTGCGAAGTTCTTTACTCTGTGAGGCTAATCTCGATGGGGCGAAACTAACTGGCTCTATTCTTTATGAAGCCAACTTACACAAAGCTAGTCTAAATCGAGCTAATTTATGTTGGACAAACATGAATCAAGCTAACCTGACTGGGGTAAATTTACGAGCAGCGAACCTTTTGGGTGCAAGTCTGCGTGCAGCTAACCTCTCTGGTGCTAACCTTTATAAGGCCAACTTGCAACAGGCGGTATTAAAAGTTGCCAACCTGAGTGGAGCTAAGTTGTTTCTGGCTAACTTGCAATGGGCTAAGTTGGGTAAAGCAAATCTGCAATTTGCTGGCCTGATTGGAGCCAACTTGAATGGCGCTAATTTGAATGGCGCTAATTTGAATGGCGCTAATTTGAATGCGGCGAAATTGCAAGAAACAGAAATCATTTTTGCGGATCTCACCGCCTCTAGTTTTGCGGAGGCCGACTTAGAAAGAGCGAATCTCATGGGGTCAGATTTGCATCAGGCTAACCTTTTTCAAGCTAATCTGTCTGGGATTAACCTGATGGGAAGTAACCTTTTGGATGCTAACTTTTGTGATGTCAAATTGGAAGGGGCAATTTTGACCGGGGCAAAAAATATGGAGTTAAAACAAATTACGATGGCTTTAGGCGATCGCACAACTCGTCTTCCTGATTATTTAGAAGCTCCAGTCGATTGGCGACAATCTGGGTAACCGCAGTATCAATTATTCGGGTGCATCTTCACCATTTTTAATATAGGACTTGTATTTTATTTTTGTGGTCTTAGCCTGGGCTATGGGCTGTAGATCTCGGTATCACAAAGCTTTTTCCTCACTCCCCACCTACACAAATAAGGGAGTCACTAAGGTCGAGTCTCGCAAATAGTGTGTTCGTCATCACTGTTGATTGTGACTTAAGTCAAGTTTTAACTTAACTCAATATGCTAACTTTCTAAAAACATTCCCACTATGATCTAGCGATTATGTCAAGTTAATGGACAAATTTCTACTACATACGAGATATATTTCAGGTAATTAAGTCACTTAATATACTCGTACTGCTTGAAGATAAATTTTATTTTAAATAATATTTCCCTTTTTATGAGGATTTCAACTCAGGTTTATTTAGTTTCCATAGAAACAGAATAACTATGAAGAGAAACCCGGTAATCACCTATGAAATTCAGGATTGATAGATGAGCCAACAATTACTCAATCAAAAGCCAATAGCAAAAAAGCGATCGCTAATAAACGGCACTTTTATCAAAAAAATTTTATACCCAGAACGTCCTCAACTCCAACGCAGGAGTATATCCTAATATGAGCGGATATGATCAGGGAAAAACAGATGCGGTTGAGGCTGAAGTCTACTTGCAGCAAGCAATTCAGTATGTCCCTGTAGAGGTCGCCATCTTCGATCTGCAAATCCATTATCTTTGGGTCAGTAGCAGATTCCTAGAAGAATATCACCTCAGTCATGAAATTATTGGGCGCTCCCACTACGAAGTTTTTCCCCATGTTACCGAACATTGCCGGCAGATTCATCAGAAATGTTTAACCGGAGCAATTGAGGAACGCCACGAAGACCCTTATATTAAATCAGATGGAACGACCCAATGGGTCAGCTGGCTAGTCCGCCCTTGGTATCAACCAAGCGGTGAGATCGGTGGTATCATCATGTACAGTGAAAATATCACACAGCGCAAACAAACAGAAATCGCACTCCGCCACAGCGAAGAACGTTACAAATCTCTGATCACCGCTAGCTCTCAAATAGTTTGGACAGTTCCGGCTGATGGTATTCCCATATACGAGAATACTAGCTGGGGAGAATTTACAGGGCAAACACCGGAAGAATCTCAAGGTATAGGATCTTTGTCCGCCATTCATCCAGGCGATCGAAAATTCGCCCTCGCCACCTGGAAAAAAGCAATCAGCACTGGCACTCCCTGTAAAATGGAATACCGTCTCAGAAAACATGATGGGGAATACCGCTATATGCTAGCCCGGTCTGTTCCTGTATTAGAAACAGATAGCAGTGTCAGAGAATGGGTCGGCACTTGTACGGATATTCACGAACGCAAAGAAGCACTAGCAGCATTGGAAAAACGCAACACATTGTTGCAGTCTATTTTGGCAGGTACACCAGACCTGATCCTCGCTAAAGATTTACACGGGCGTTATGTCACCATTAACTCCAATGCAGCTAATTTTCTGGGCAAACCCATCGAGGAGATCATTGGTAAAAATGACTTGGAACTATTTGCGCCAGAAATAGCCGATGAAATCGTCGCCAAAGACCAGCAAATTCTCTCCACAGGCATTAGTGAAACTTACGAAGAAGATGTTCCCTATAATAACGTGATTCGCAACTGTATCACCACCAAGGTTCCTTGGCTGGATTCCAATGGTAAGATTACTGGTTTAATTGGGATAGTACGAGACGTTACAGACCGCAAACAAGCAGAAATAGCTCTGAATCAAGCTAAAGAAGCCGCAGAAACAGCAAGTCACGCCAAAAGCGAATTTCTCGCCAATATGAGCCATGAATTGCGGACTCCCCTCAATGGTATTCTCGGCTATGCTCAAATCTTGCAGCGATCGCCCAACTTAGATTCCCAACAGCGATCGCGTATTGATATAATTTACAAATGCGGTTCCCACTTACTGACTCTAATTAACGACATCCTAGACTTGTCGAAAATCGAAGCTCAGAAAGTAGAATTAATGCCCACCGATTTTCATTTTCCGGCATTTCTGGAAAGTGTAGCCGAAATGTGCCGCATTCGCGCAGAAATTAAACATATTGAATTCCATTATCACATAACAGCCGAATTACCCATTGGCATTCGTGCTGATGAAAAACGCCTCCGGCAAGTATTAATTAACCTGTTGAGCAATGCCATCAAATTCACCGATGTCGGCAGTGTTACCTTTACTGTTAACTATACCTCAGAAGGTAAAATACGCTTTGCAGTCCGTGATACAGGTATTGGTATTGTCCCAGAAAAACTGGAAGTGATTTTTCAACCCTTTGAACAAGCAGGAGACAGTCGGCGACAAACCGAGGGTACTGGCTTGGGATTAGCAATCAGCCAGAAAATTGTCCAATTTATGGATAGTACAATTCAGGTTGAGAGTCAATCAGGAGTTGGCAGTATTTTCTATTTTGATGTCTATTTACCCGCAGCTGATGAGTGGATAAAAACATCTCAAAGGAACGATTATGGCCAAATTATTGGCATCAAAAATTACCAACCTAAAATTCTAGTAGTAGATGATAAATGGGAAAATCGCTCAGTTATAGCTCATTTGCTCATACCTCTTGGCTTTCAAGTCATGGAAGCAGTGGATGGAGACGATGCTTGGTTAAAAATATGGGAATTTCACCCAGACTTAATCATTACTGATTTATTAATGCCAGAACTTGATGGATTTAAGCTCATTCAACGTATTCGTAATTCCGAAGCATTCAAAAATATTGTGATTATTGTTTCCTCAGCCAGCGTATTTGAAACGGAGAAACAGCGCAGTTTAGAAGTAGGAGGTGATGATTTTATCCCCAAACCTTTACAAGCAATAGAACTACTCCATAAATTGGAAGAATATCTACATTTAGAATGGCTTTATAAACAGCAAGAGGATGTCAATGAATCAGATATAAAAACTCATAACTTGGAATTAGTTGCGCCACCTACAGCAGAAATAGCTATCCTTTATGAGTTAGCAATGAAAGGTAACTTTCGGGGAATTACTAAACAGGCAGCATCAATTGCGAAAATGGACGAAAAATATCTCCCTTTTGCTCAAAAATTGCAACAAATGGCCAGAGAATTCCAAGACCAAGAAATTTTGGAACTCATTCAATCTCACCAGTAAATACTAATTATGAATCTTATCAGCGACCAAATTCACACAGTCCTAATTGTTGATGATCATCCTGCAAATTTAAGTGTTTTATCTGATGCTTTAGATGAAGCTGGTTTAGAAGTGTGGGTGGCGAAATCTGGTAAGGTCGCTTTAGAACGGGTGCAATATGCCCTCCCCGATATAATTTTACTGGATGTGATGATGCCAGAAATGGATGGCTTTGAAACCTGTCGTCACTTAAAGGCAAATCCCGCCACTAAAGACATTCCCGTAATTTTTATGACAGCACTTTCTGATACTGCCAATAAAGTTGCCGGATTTACAGCTGGAGCCGTGGATTACATCACCAAGCCTTTTGAACAAGCCGAAGTGTTATCAAGGGTTAAATTACATTTACAGCTATATGATTTAGCTCGGAAATTAGAGCAAAAAAATACTCTTTTAGAAGAGAAAGTTGCCGAAGTTAGTCTAGCAAATAATCAACTGCAAAAAATTCAACTGAAGCTGATTCAGAGTGAGAAACTATCCAGTCTGGGACAAATGGTAGCAGGAATTACCCATGAAATTAATAACCCGGTCAATTTTATTTATGGGAATCTGGTTCATGCTAATGAATATACAAAAGAATTACTTGAACTTGTAGATCTATATCAGGAAGAATATCCCAATACTAGTACAAAAATTCAAGCATATATAAAAGAGTCGAATGTAGATTTTATCAAGGATGATTTATTAAAGCTATTTCAATCAATGAATATGGGCGCAAAACGTATTCATGAAATTATTAAATCTATGCGGACTTTTTCTCGGATGGATGAGAAGAATATGAAAGCTGTCAATATCCATGAGGGAATTGATAGTACACTGACTATTTTGAATTACCGTTTAAAGCCAAAGCCTGAGCATCCAGGAATTGAAATAGTGAAAAATTATAGTAACTTACCATTAGTGGAGTGCTATGCAGGTAGACTTAACCAAGTTTTTATGAATATTTTGGTAAATGCTATTGATGCTTTAGAAGAAGAATATCAAAACCATGATTCCCAGGATATTCCCTATGAACCCAGTCGCATTGAGATTAGTACTAAAATGATGGAGGACAATTGGGTTACTATCCAAATTGCTGATAATGGCCCAGGAATTAGTGAAACTGTGCAAGCAAATTTATTTAATAGCTTTTATACTACCAAACCTGTTGGCAAAGGAACCGGATTAGGTTTGTCTATTAGTCACCAAATTATTGTAGAAGAACATGGTGGGCATATCTCTTGCCAATCTCAACCAGGAAAAGGAACAGAGTTCGTGATTAAAATTCCCATTGAACAGAAGTTTTCCCAACTTCCGGCTAATACTAAAGTACTGACTTCTGGTAATTAGCTGTGATTAAGGTAACCAAAATTCCGGCAAAATCGATTTACCCAAGTTTCGCAAAGTTTGATTGAGCGATCGCCCCATTTTAATATGCTCTTCGTCCTCTTCAACAGCTATAATCTCAGCAGTCTGACCCTGACCTAAATAAGACACCGCTAAATTTGCCGCTTCTAAACCTGTAACATAAGCCTTTTCCTGAGACCAAGAACCGTGACGATTCACAATCCAATCACCACTCATAAACACATTTGCAAAGCTGGTTTTAGCCGGTAACATATAACGGTAGCTCCCAGGAGCAAAGTGGGTAACGGCGTTGGGTAAGCGAATGACACTGCTATTTACTACTTTGGCTGACTTAAATCCTGGTACGCAAGTTGTTAAATAATCCTTGACTTTGGCAATGATTTGTGAATCACTCATACCGAGAAACTGATTAGCATGATAAAAATCAGCTTCAATTACTGTTCCTGGTTGATCTTTATATTCATCATGTAGGGCATTTAAATCAAAAAATGTCCAACCTGTGGTAGCGTCAAAGCCAAAACAAGCATTAGAAGCGCGAGGAACATCAATTTTGCGGTCAAACCATAACCGCGTGGCTAAAACGTCAATTGCTCCTAAATTATTTAAATTGCGGAACTCCTCCCGGCTTTGCAAACTAGGACTATTGGCGACAATTTTCTTCATCCCGGTGACACCCACGGCAAAAATTACCGCATCGGCATCAAATACTCGATCACCGCAAACTACACCCTGGGCGCGATTTTGACTATCAACAATTAAGTCAGTTACAGGGTGGTGGGGTAAAACTTTCGCGCCGGCTTTTTCGATGCGTTCCACCCAAGGGCGAAATATTTTTTCTCCCACGGTTCCCCGACACCAAACCACATCAAAATCAGCTTGATGGGCGAGGATAAAAAAGTAGAGCATTCCTAGTGTGGCGGCGGCTGAACATTGTTCCCCTGGGGCAAATAAGCCGACTAATAACATCGGTTCAAAGGCTTCTTTATAAAGTCGGGCAGAAACGCCAAAATCTTTGAATAATTCACGGGCGGTCACAAAGTCATAACGCCGCCAAGCTGCATCGGAGTTGTCAAAATCTACCACAGAATAAAGTAAAGGCAAGGCGCTGATCCGGTCTATCAACGGTAATCGCTGAAACTTAGTATAAATAAAAGTACCCAGAGGTGAGGGTAATCGCGGTAAATCTTGGAAAATAGGTGATTCTACTTCTAAGCCGACTGGGGAATATTGGGCGGAACGAGTCCAGGTGGTGAAGGGATGAAGTTCTAATTCATTAATGAGGGCAAAAATATTTCTGTAAGGATACCAAAAGCCGTGAATCCCAGCTTCTACAGATTTTTCTCCTGTGGTTTTCCACCCAGCTACTAAGCCTCCAGGGTATGCACCAGCTTCTAAAAGTGTGACATCATATCCTTGTTTGGCTAAATGGTAGGTTGCACCTAAGCCAGCCCAACCAGCACCAACAACAACTACTCGTTTTCCTTGCAACCCTGTCATATTATTCTCCAATTCTTGACATAAAGACGCGATTAATTGCGTTTCTGCTGGGCTGGTATCCAGACAGTGAATATTGAACCGATAGCCACAGTTGATTCTACTTCAATTCGACCGCGATGTAGTTCTACAAGTTGTTTAGTTAAGGCTAAACCAATTCCAGTACCTTCGTAGCGGCGGCGATAGGGTGTATCCAGTTGCTGAAATTTTTCAAACATTAGTGGTAGTTGTTCTTCGGGAATGCCAATTCCTGTATCTTCAATTTGAAAGATGGCGGTATCTTCTTCTACCCAGGTACGCAAGATTACACTACCACCTTCTGGGGTAAACTTGATGGCATTGGTTAATAGGTTCCAGATAATTTGGGTAATTCGCCCCGCATCGGCGGTAAAGCGATCGCATTGAGGAGCGATTTGCAAATCTAGTTGTAGATTAACTTGTTTGCTGGCGGCTTTTTTTAACAGTGACTGAATGCTATTTTTGACTGTATCTGTTAAAGAAAATTCTGTAATATTTAATACGGTTTTCCCGGCTTCAATTTGTGATATATCCAGGATGTCGTTAATTAGTTCTAATAAATGTTCTCCACTATCGTGGATGGTTTGCAGGTAATCTCGTTGGCGTTGACTCAATTCTCCCAAAGGCCAACGTAATAAGGTGGAAGACATCCCGATCACGTAGGTTAAAGGGGTAAGTAATTCGTGGCTAATGGTGGCGAGAAATTCGTTTCTCAGGCGGTTTGCAGCTTCGGCGGCTAATAAAGCTTCTCGCAAGGCCATTGTACGTTCAATCACCCGTTGCTCTAGGGTTTGTTTTTCGGCGGTGAGGGTGAGGGTAGCGGCTTGCAGAGATTGCATTAACTCGGCTTGATGAATGGCGATCGCTAATTGTTGGGCGATCGCAGTTAATAGTGTTTTCTCATTCTCGCTCCATTGTCGGGGAGAATGGGATTGATGAGCAATTAGTAGTCCCCACAGCTTTTTCTCTAAGATAATTGGTGTAACTAACTTGGCTCTAACTTGGCTTTTTCTTAAAAAATTCAGCAAGCATTCTTCCAGAGCATAAGTTTTTTCGACATCATCAACAACTAATGTAAATCCTTGTCGATATTTTTCGCAACAGGGAGAATTACGGTGAAAGCAAGCTGTTTCCTGATAATACAACACGGAGGAAACACCATTTGTAGACCGGGCTTCATGGACAATATAACCCCCAGGATTGTTGACATGATCAGGTGCAAACTTATAAATTACCAGTCTGTCTAATTCCAGAAATTCCCTCACCAGAGCAATTGCTGTAGCCATAATTACTGGCAAGTCTAAGCTTTCGCTAATCTGGGTAGTGACTTGATTTAACAGTCGCTCTCGCTGCACTCTGTTATTTAAGGCATCTTCCACAGGCTGACAATAATTAAATTCCTCAGTAGTGTTAGTTGCAGTTTCCGTAATTCTCTCAATATTTTTAGGTAATAAATGCTCTAATAATAACAGCGTGAATTGGCTTTGGATGTCAGGATTATTCGGTCTGAGGAGCTGAAGAGAGTGTTGCAGATGTTGATGTGTGTCAGAATCACCCTCAAATAAATCTCGCAGTTGGGAAACAAACAAGGCGATCGCCTCCCCATGAAATGTCAAACTAGTATTGAATCCTTTGTACTGTTCCCGCTCACCCTGCTCCGGCTTACCTACCAACAAGGCGCTAAACTGCTCAGAAATCACCAGGGTAAACCTTTGATCCTGCCACTCCACTGGTATATTAATCCTGGCTAATACAGCCTCTGTGACGACCAGAGCAGCACCTCCTACGACTTGAGCCATCTGCTGTAACAATTCCCCAAGTTGATTAAATACAACTAAAGGCAAGTTTCGAGAAAAACTCAAATCAGGAGAACTAAGCATTTTCAATGGTTTATTAATAAGGGGTTTCCAACAAATACATTCACCACATAAACCTTTGGGCTGAGTTGATACCACAGAAGCTCAGAGAACACAGAGAAATCAAGAAGTTGGATTTCAAAGTCCCCCAGTTACTCAATGTTAATGTTGTCTAACCCACAGTTTCAGACAGTAATAATAAAATTATGCATCGGATCAGTGCTACACCAGGCGGATGGAATCAGTCAGAAGATTTAGTTTTTATAGAACAATCTCCAGCTCCTTTTGTATTTATTACTGCTGCGGATACTGACATTCAAACATTAGCAGCAGCCGTTCCCAAATTACCCGAAACATTTCCCGCCATCAGAGTCGCTAGTTTATTGCAGTTACAACAACAAATAAGTATAGATTCTTATGGCGAGGAAGTTTTAGAATCTGCTCAAGTAATTATCTTGCGCCTCTTAGGAGGACGTTCCTATTGGGCTTATGGTTTAGAAGTTGTTCAGGAAATTGTACAACGTCAAGGTACAACTCTGATTGTCATGCCTGGGGACGATGGTATCGATCCAGAATTAATTTCCCAATCTACGTTACCTTTGACTGCTGTTAATCAAGTATTACAGTATTTTCGGGAAGGCGGAGTGGAAAATATTGTTAACGCTCTACAATTTATCTCTGATACTTGTCTGCATACGTCTTTTCAAGCATTACCACCCCAAGAAGTTCCCCGTGTCGGTTTGTATAATCCGGGTAGTGGGAAATTACCACTTCCTCAAGTGGGGATTTTATTTTATCGCGCTCATTATCTATCGGGAAATACTAAAGTCATTGATGCCTTGTGTACCGCTTTGGTGAAGCAGAATTTGCAACCAGTGCCGGTGTTTGTTTCCTCATTGCGTGACCCCGATGTACAAGCAGAGTTGAGTGCATTTTTGCAACCGCCAGACTCAGAGGGTATTGGTGTACTTTTGAATACTACCAGTTTTTCTCTGGCGCGTTTGGAAACCGAAGCCCCCCAGGTTGATTTGTGGCAAAAATTAAATGTGCCAGTATTACAGGTGATTCTCAGTGGCGGAGGTGTAGAGCAGTGGGAATCACAATTACAAGGGCTGTCTCCCCGCGATATGGCGATGAATGTGGCGCTACCAGAGGTAGATGGGCGGATTATTACTCGTGCTGTGTCTTTTAAAAGATTACAAACGCGAAATTCTCAGTTAGAAACGGATGTGATGGTTTATGAACCGGTGAGCGATCGCATTGAGTTTGTAGCTCAACTAGCAGCTAATTGGGTAAACCTCCGCTCTAAGCCCCCCCAGGAGCGCCGCATTGCCCTGATTTTAGCAAATTACCCGAATCGCAACGGTAGGTTAGCCAATGGCGTAGGATTGGACACCCCAGCCAGTTGTGTGGAAATAATTAAAGCTTTACAAGGGGCTGGGTATATGGTGGAAAATTCCCCCATTGATGGAGAGGAATTAATCCAACGTCTCACTGCTGGAGTCACCAATGATCCCGAAGGTCGGGAGTTACGTCCTGTGCAGCAAAGTGTTTCCAGTGAGGATTATCAACAGTATTTTGCCACCTTACCCATAGTTGTACAGCAAGAAATTACCGAAAGGTGGGGAATAGCAGCCTCTTCTCCCCACACCCCCCACACCCCCCACACCTCCCACACCC
>NZ_JAYGHG010000027.1:0-70850 GCF_034931085.1 Nodularia harveyana UHCC-0300
TTTCAAACTATAATATTTTCATGGTTCGGTGTTCCTTTAAACGCCGCTCGGTGGCGCTCGTCTTTCAGGCACTTATCTAATATAGCGAGCGTCTATAAGTTTGTCAACTCTTTTCTCCATTTATTTTTTCCTCTCTCTGAAACTCCCCACAGTGCTAGGTTGTAGGCAACAATGGTGTATGCACTTTGCTGATTAAGGGAGGGTAGAGCGTGAATTTTCAGTCTGTGATTACTGTATTGCACCAGTTTTGGGGTGAAAGAGGTTGCTTAATTGCCCAGCCTTACGATATTGAGAAGGGAGCGGGTACGAAAAACCCTCATACATTTTTAAGGGCATTGGGACCGGAACCGTGGTCTGTGGCTTATGTTGAACCTTGTCGTCGTCCTACTGATGGACGCTATGGGGAAAACCCCAATCGCTTTCAACATTATTATCAGTACCAAGTTCTGATTAAGCCGTCGCCAGATAATATTCAAGAAATCTATCTCGATTCTTTGCGGGCTTTGGGGATTCGACCGGAAGATCATGATATTCGGTTTGTGGAAGATAATTGGGAAGATGCAACGGTGGGAGCTTGGGGTACTGGTTGGGAAGTTTGGTTAGACGGGATGGAAATTACTCAATTTACCTACTTCCAACAGTGTGGTGGGATTGATTGTCGTCCGGTGTCGATTGAGATTACTTACGGATTAGAGCGACTGGTGATGTACCTCCAGCAGGTGGAGGCAATTACTAAGATTGATTGGACGGACAATATTACTTATGGTGATGTTTTTCTGCAAAGCGAGATTGAGCAGTGTACTTATAATTTTGAGGGGTCGAATCCTGAGTTGCTGCTGACACTGTTTAATCTATATGAGCAGGAAGCTAGTCAATTAACTGAGCGTGGGTTGGTCGTACCGAGCCTGGATTATGTGATGAAGTGTTCGCACACGTTCAATTTGCTGGATGCTAGAGGTGTGATTTCGGTGACGGAGAGAACTCGTTACATTGGGAGGATTCGTCATTTGGCTCGGAAGGTAGCTCACTTATATGTTGAGCAACGGGAAAGGTTGGGTTTTCCTTTGCTCAAGGGGACAGCCGTTTAGGTTTGGTCGTAAAACACTAAAACGCAAATGAAGAGGAGGAATTTTAATTTTCCTTGTTTCTGGTGATTGGCGGGCAAGATGCCCGCTCCACAAAGCATTTTGGGATATTGTTCGATTTAGAAGCCCCTAAATAGAATTTTGTGGCTCATAGTCAGTTATTGAGGATTGAGGACAGGGGTTTTCAGGGACAAAATCCGACTACAAAAAAGTAGGTTTTTTCAGGGGTGACTTATGATTCAGACAAGTGGTGTATTGATCTGTCTTGGGTTCATTGTGGGATTGCTGTTGACGGGAGTACCAGGGGGTGGTTTTTGGGTTTTAGGTTTAGGGATAGTAGGGGCTGTTTTATTTAGAAAACCTAGATCAAGGCAATTTGGTAATAAATCCGAAATTTCTGGGAGTAAAACTAATATTTGGGAAAATACTCCCGACTCTAGAATATGGCTGGTGGCTGGGTTGGTGGGTTTGTTAGCAACTGGTTATTTTCAATGGCGATCGCCACTACCAGATGAACAAGATATCAGTAATTTTATTGCGTCGGAAAATAACGGTAATCAACAGCAACTGGTGATTGTGCGTGGGGAGGTTGCGAGTAATCCGCGTTTGACTCGCAGTCAACGAGGTCAATTTGTGTTAGCAGCTACTCAGCTGAATGAGGTGAAAAACGAAACTGGCCCGATAGATGTCCCTAAAGGTGTGACGGGGAAATTATATGTAACTGTGCCGATGCTTCAGGCTACTGGTTTATATCCTGGTCAACAAGTTGCGGTAACGGGAGTTTTATATCAGCCGAAAGCAGCATCAAATCCCGGTGCTTTTGATTTTCAGAAGTTTCTGAAGCAACAAGGCATATTTGCTGGTTTGACTGGAAGACAGATTAATTTTCTGGATCAGTATGGGGAACGCAAGTGGGGATGGTGGCAAGTTCGGCAACGTATTGTGCGATCGCAGGTTCGTTGGTTAGGTGTTCCAGCCGGTCCTCTTGTGAGTGCAATGGTTTTGGGTAGTAAGGCTGTTGATTTACCTGATGATATCCGTGATTTATTTGTGAAAGCTGGTTTGGCGCATACTTTGGCTGCTTCAGGATTTCACGTTTCTTTGGTGTTGGGTTTAATTCTACAGCTAACAAGGCGTGCATCTCAGAGAACACAATTTACTTGTGGCTGTTTGGCATTAATTATTTTCCTGAGTTTAACAGGGTTCCAGCCTTCGGTACTGCGTGCTGTAATTATGGGTTTTGCGGCGTTAGTGGGTTTGCTATTAAAACGAAAAGTTAAACAATTTGGATCTCTACTGCTGGCTGCAACTATATTATTGTTAATTAACCCGTTATGGATTGGGGATTTAGGCTTTCAATTGAGTTTTTTAGCGACACTAGGGTTAATTGTCACAGTTCCGGCACTTGTGAAACGCTTAGATTGGTTACCACTGGCGATCGCTTCTTTAATTGCTGTTCCCCTGGCTGCGACAATTTGGACTTTACCTCTGCAACTATTTGTTTTTGGGGTTATGCCCGCTTATGGTTTGTTACTAAATATTATCAGTACACCTTTGATTGCCACAATTAGTATAGGTGGAATTATCAGTGCGATCGCCGCATTAATTTGGCCGGAGGCTGGTAGCGCTTTAGCGGGGGTATTGTATTACCCTACTGATTGGCTAATTAAATTAGTAGAATCATTTAGCAACTTACCCGGTAATTCTCTCAGTCTTGGGAGTATATCTACTTTGCAGTTACTGGGCATATATGCAGTACTGATTGCGGTTTGGTTAGTACGTTGGTGGCAGAAACGCTGGTGGTTTGCAGGTTTAATGGCTATTGCTTTAGTAATCATCCCATTGTGGCATTCTGCAAATACACTATTCAGAATAACAGTCCTCGCCGCAGGAACAGAACCGGTTATCGTCATTCAAGACAGAGGTAGGGTGACACTAATTAACAGTGGTGATCAGGGAACTGGACGTTTTACGATTTTACCGTTTCTGCAACAGCAGGGGGTTAATCAAATAGATGCGGCGATCGCTAGTAATTTTAAATATCAGGATAATAATTCTTGGTTAGAAGTGCTGCAAGGTCTACCAATCAAAAATTTTTATGAATATTCCCCTAATCTCAAAACTACCTCAGCTATTCAGATAATTCAACAGGAACTCCAAAAGCAGCAAGGAATTTACCAACCATTAACACCTGGTCAAACAGTAAATACTGGTTCAGTAGTTGCGCAATTAATTAGTGAGCAGTTACCTATTTTACAATTTCAAATTCAAGATCAAAATTGGCTGTTGGTAGGCAATGTCAAACCTCAAGAAGTGGAAGAGCTAGTTAAATCAGGAAGTTTGGTACGTCCACAAGTGCTGTGGTCCAGCCCTCAGTCCTTAAAGAAATTAGCCCAAATATTGCAACCACAGGTGGCGATGTCTACCACTGGCTACGCCTCTAGTGCTAACCTTGACTCCAAAACCTTATCTGAACTGACTCAAAACCAGACACAACTATTTTTCACGAGAGAAGACGGCGCTATCCAATGGACACCCAAAGGTGAATTTGAGACATTCGTGCAACCAACAGAGAATAAATCTGCGGTTTTTTGAGAATGCAGATTCCTGAAGGGAAAGCTATCTATGTGGGTGAAAAAGCTATTTGTGCATATTCAGACAATGGTTTTCAGATATCCTCTCAATTTTTGATACCTTTAAACATTTCCTGTGCGGTCTGAAAAGCTTCTTTCATCACCACCTGAATTTTTTGAGGATCAGGTTTCTTACCACCCATCAAGTCACCAAAATAAACACAAGCACCTTCCCCCAACGCCCAAGTGTAAGCAGCAGCCCAGGAAGCAGCAATCACACTACCGAAACCAGGCACAAACTTGATTAACTCTCGTGCAACAGCCTGTGCTAGAAAACCGCCGGCGATCGCACTCACAACACCCCCTGTCTGTGATTTAGTTAACCTTTGACCATATAATTTACCTAGCAGACCTACCATTGAGACTTGCAAAGAAGTCAAAACTGGCATAGTAGCAAATGGTAGTGGCACAGCCGCCAAAGCTGCTGCCATAATTGCAAATGGTAAAATGTAACGCCTTCCAGTATCCCGGTAAATATCACCCAATTGCTTACCAGCGACATCATCTAATAACTGATAAATTGCTCTGGCTTCCGCTTCTGGAAGTAGTTCCGCCAGAGAATCCCGGAGTGATTCCAAGCCATAGAACACAGGCTGATAGCCATCTTCCTCCAACGTAAAGTCAATGAGGACAGAGCGATTATACATTCCGGCAAAAGCTTGCTCAATAGCTGCAAAGGCGCGTTTAACTTCCTCGTTATCTGGGGGATATTCAGAATGATTCGCTGTGGTGGGGGGATAAACCTCATGCAAACAGGTAACAACCAGAAGACAGGGAACCTCTGGATACTGCTGACGTAGTTGTTGAGCAATTTGTCGCAGTGTCTCAGTTGCGAAATCATTGATTTTGACAGTGAAAATTAGGACTCTAGCGCGGCTACTTGACTGTTGTAAATCACTAATTAAATCCTCAATTACTCCTTGAGTATCTTGATTGACATCTCCTAATCCCACCGTATCGGTAAAAATGAGTAATGGTAATTCGCTAGAAGGATAGGAATAACGCTCAGTATGTTGAGTATGGGGGCGAAATCCCTGACCCACAATTTCCGCCGATACTCCCGTTAATCCCCGGACAATTGAACTTTTACCAGATTGGGGCTTCCCAATTAGCAAAGCTTCTGTAGTTGGGAGTTCGGATCTAACTGTCGCCAGAATTTCTGCCACCTGAGTTTCACTCACACTAAACCACTGACCAATGGTCTGTGTTATTTGCTCTAAAGGTACGCGGTTCACTAAGCTGGTTTTAGTCTGATTCCAGATCCTTGTAATCCTTTGTGGCCAAGCACTATTCACCGACTTAGGGCTGTCATCAGTCGGGGTAGTAAATTCCTGAAGATCAACTGACTCCTGGTCAGGATGTGATTTCTTGGTCATCTATTCATACTACCAAAAATGCGGGAGTGAAAATATTTTCAGAATTATCTTGTGCAATCAGATTATTTTCTGCTATACTTGCTTATGTCTGTATACAACGACAAATAAATAAAACCTTACTTGTAGTTAATAAATTAGACAACCTAAAAAATCGCACATTGCGGGCGTAGTTTAGTGGTAAAACTTTAGCCTTCCAAGCTAATAATGCGGGTTCGATTCCCGCCGCCCGCTTATTAAAAACCCCTGTAAGTTAACTCTTGTAGGGGTTTTTTAACAAAATGAAAAACTAAAATATAAGTTAAGAGAATTTGGCGAGGAAAAACGATGAGTACGCTAGTCAAATCCATCAGCTTAGAAGAATTCCTGGAACTCCCCGAAACCAAACCAGCTTCCGAATATATTGACGGAAAAATTAGCCAAAAACCCATGCCTCAAGGAGAACATAGCCGTTTACAAGGTAAACTGGTCGCTACTATTAATGACGTTACGGAAACTTCAAAAACTGCCCTTGCTTTCCCCGAACTGCGTTGTGTTTTTGGCGGTGCTGCCATAATTCCTGATATTGCCGTATTCCGTTGGGAACGCATTCCCCGTGAAGCATCCGGTAGAATTACCAATCGGTTTCAAACTTATCCCGACTGGGCAATAGAAATCCTTTCCCCAGACCAAAGCCAAGCCAAAGTTCTCCGTAACCTGCTGCACTGTTCCCAAAATGGCACAGAAATAGGCTGGTTAATTTTTCCAGAAGAAGCCAGCATTTTAAGCATATTCCCAAATCAACGAGTTGAAATGCTCACAGGTGCAGACTCGTTACCCATTCTCAACAACATAGATTTATCCCTAACTGTTGAGCAAGTTTTTAGCTGGCTAACGCTTTAGTCCTATAGCTGTAATACAAAAGCATAGGTACTTATCACCTCATCAACTCAGTAAACTCCTCATTCTCAGCGAACCTTTGCGTTAAAAAAACATTACCCCTCTCCGCTAGCGGAAAGGGGATAAAGTGAGTTGATCAAAATCCTTACTGCTGAAAGCCAGCACTACCTAATAAGCATCTTGCAACTCGTAGAAATCAGGAGAGATATAATCCTTCCGCAAAGGCCAACCCACCCAATCTTCTGGCATTAAGAGCCGCTTAAGATTCGGATGACCTTCATAGACAATGCCAAACATATCGTAAGTTTCGCGCTCTTGCCAGTCGGCGGTTTTCCAGATCCAGTAAACAGAAGGAACGCTGGGGTTTTCACGAGGTAAAAACACCTTTACCCGGATTTCTTCAGGTTGATCAGCATTATCACTAATTTTAATCAAGTGATAGACACTAACCAAATCTTCTCCTGGTCCAAGGTCTACACCAGATTGAAACTGAAGACAATTAAACCCGTAAGCATAAAGGGCGGTAGAGATTGGGAGTAAAAAATCTGCCGCAACCTTAATGATTTCTACTCCTTTTTTATCAGGTTCCAAAGAGTCATGCTCAAAACCATTTTCGGTTAACCATTGGGAAATGGGACCGGCTTTAACCAGAGACTCTTCTGCTGCTGGTACTGGTTTAGAATCTTCTTCAGCCACGGTTCTGCTCCTTTTCTTGTGTCTTTGCTGTCAGCAGGGCGGGTGGAACTGGTAGACCAATAGCTTCTGTCAACTCTTTGGGTGGTGTGTAACGAGTTTCTGACTGCAAATATTTACCAGTTAAAATCTGCTCTGTGGGCTTGAGATTGTGAGTTGTGCTGTAGAAACGGTGGGTTTGCTTAATTTGACCCCGTTCCTGGATGGAATCATTAGCTATTTTTTTCCGCAATTTAATAATTGCGTCGATGATTGCTTCTGGACGGGGAGGACAACCGGGTAAGTAAACATCTACAGGAATGAGTTTATCAACGCCACGTACAGCTGTGGGGGAGTCCATGCTGAACATTCCGCCGGTAATTGTACAAGCGCCCATAGCGATGACATACTTGGGTTCGGGCATTTGTTCATAAAGACGCACTAGCTGAGGTGCCATCTTCATGGTAATTGTCCCGGCAGTGATAAGTAAATCGGCTTGACGGGGGCTGGAACGGGGAATAAGACCGAAACGGTCAAAGTCAAAGCGGGAGCCGATTAAAGCTGCAAATTCAATAAAGCAGCAAGCTGTACCAAACAGCAAAGGCCAGAGACTAGAAAGCCTCGCCCAGTTATGGAGGTCATCAACTGTGGTCAAAATGACGTTTTCTGACAGATCCTGAGTGATTGCCGGACGTTCAATGGGGTTGATGATTTGCTCTTTGTCTGGGGTTGTTAAGTTTGAATTCAAGACCATTCCAACGCTCCTTTACGCCATGCGTAGACTAGGGCAACTACAAGAATTGAAATAAAGACTAGGGCTTCAATGAATGCCAAAAGCCCTAGACGGTGGAAGGCAACCGCCCAAGGATACAAGAAGACTGTTTCTACGTCGAAGACGACGAAGACGAGGGCAAACATATAGTAGCGAATGTTGAACTGAATCCAGGCTCCACCAATGGGTTCCATGCCACATTCGTAGGTAGTGCGCCGTTCGAGGCTGTTACCACTGGGTCGCAGGAGCTTGGACGCTGAAAGTGCAAGGGCTGGAACTAGGCTACAGATAATGAGGAAGCCTAGTAAGTACTCGTAACCACTGAGGACAAACACAATGAATATCTACCGCTTATGGTGTAAATAAGGCTGTTAGTTTCTTTTACATTATATCTTTTTGCTTTTTCTGAACTCTGGGAAACAAACTGATTTTAGGTATCCATGCTTTAAGCAGATGATGGAAAAGTCTCATAGTTATGTCATAATTTTTAACGTATATTTAATATTTCTCCCCTGTGAGGTTTTAGCCATGAGCGAACAAGCTAGCGAACAAGCTGTTGAAACTCCGGAATTAGACTGCTATGAATGCCGTGCCTGTGGTTATGTTTACGAACCTGAAAAGGGAGACGATAGCCATAACATTGACCCTGACACTGCCTTTGCGGAATTGCCAATCACTTGGCGTTGTCCAGTCTGTACTGCAAAGAAGACTGCGTTTGCCAATATTGGACCTGCTGGTACGGTGTCGGGTTTTAAGGAAAATCTGGGTTATGGTCTGGGTGTTAACACGCTAACTCCAGGGCAAAAAAATATCCTGATTTTTGGGGCTTTGGCTCTGGGTTTCTTGTTTTTTATCAGTCTCTACGGCTTACAATAAGACCCGTTATCTTTTTTAACAGGTTCAGAGGGCTGCGATCGCCATTAAGATCAAAAATTTAGAAAAAAAGTCAAAAATACTGATGCATCTAATGGGTATTATGAAAAGCTGGCAAAGAATATTTGCCTTGGTGATGGTAGTTTTCTTGTGTATAGGTTGTAGTAAAGTTCCCTCTACAAGCTATAACCCTTGGGCGATTATTTCTGTGCCAACAGAGTCTAAGCTACTAGATATTGCCTTTACTGATAACCCTCAACATGGTTTTCTCGTAGGTAGCGATGCTACTCTTTTGGAAACAAATGATGGTGGGAATACTTGGCAACCGCTAACATTGGCACTCAATGACCCCAAGATTCGGTTTGATTCAGTCAGTTTTGCGGGTAAAGAAGGTTGGATATTAGGTGAACCATCTCTGCTATTGCACACTGATGATGAAGGTGGTTCTTGGTCGCGCATTGCTCTGAGCGAAAAGCTTCCTGGTAATCCCATTGCTATTTATGCTTTGGGAGAGAGTTCTGCTGAAATGGCTACAGATGTGGGGGCTATTTATAGAACTCAAGATGGTGGTATTAACTGGAAAGCTCAGGTAGAAGGAGCCGTTGGTGTGGTGCGGAATATGGAACGCTCCCGTGATGGCAAATATGTTGCTGTTTCGGCTAAGGGTAGTTTCTATTCTACTTGGGAACCAGGACAAAGTACTTGGGAACCTCATAACCGGAATAATTCTCGACGCTTAGAGAATATGGGTTTTGCTGAAAATGAGCAGTTATGGTTGCTCGCACGAGGAGGTCAGGTACAGTTTAGCGATCCCGATAACCTTGGAGATTGGCAAGAACCGCAAAATCCGGAGTTAGCTACTAGCTGGGGTTTACTGGATTTGGCTTATCGCACTCCTGATGAACTGTGGATTGGTGGCGGTAGTGGTAATTTACTCCGCAGTGGTGACGGTGGTCAAACTTGGGAAAAAGATCGTGATGTGGAAGGTGTCGCGGCTAATTTGTACAAAATTGTGTTCT
Organism: Nodularia harveyana UHCC-0300; assembly: GCF_034931085.1. Classification (NCBI taxonomy): domain Bacteria; kingdom Bacillati; phylum Cyanobacteriota; class Cyanophyceae; order Nostocales; family Nodulariaceae; genus Nodularia; species Nodularia harveyana. Next base: position 9,307 of record NZ_JAYGHG010000027.1, read on the forward strand.
TCAACTCTGATCAGGGATTTGTGATCGGCGATCGCGGCATTTTGTTAAAATATCAACCAAATATCGCCAAAAGTTTCTCACAAGAGGCCGCTTAATGGGATGATGGGCTTCGGTATTCACCCTGATTTCTGAGAAGTAAGTTACAACTTGTCACTCTTTCTAAACTTTGTAGGATAATAGACAATAACAATCTTTTTGAAGGTAGGAATCTAAATGTCAGGTACCACTGGAGAACGTCCATTTTCGGACATTATTACCAGCGTTCGTTACTGGGTAATTCACAGCATCACCATTCCCGCATTGTTTATCGCCGGATGGCTATTTGTCAGCACTGGACTGGCTTATGATGCTTTCGGCACACCTCGCCCTAACGAATATTACACACAAACCCGGCAGGAAGTGCCAATTGTGAAGGATCGTTTTGGCGCTAAACAGCAAGTTGAACAATTTATCCAAAAATAGTTTGAGATCATGACTAGCGGAAATGACATCAATCAACCAGTTTCCTATCCTATTTTTACGGTTAGATGGCTGGCCATTCATACTTTGGGTGTACCCTCTGTCTTCTTTTTAGGCGCGATCGCCGCCATGCAGTTTATTCAACGCTAGGAGAAAATTATGGACAGATCCCCTAATCCGAATAATCAACCGGTTGAACTCAACCGAACTTCTCTATACCTGGGACTACTTTTAGTGTTTGTTCTAGGAATTCTGTTCTCCAGTTACTTCTTTAACTAAGTAGAACAGTGTTTGTAAATCTTTGTTTATTGAATTAGTGCTGATTTGTTATTAAGGGAGGAGAGAAAGCTGTGTCTGCTGGAAGTGGAAGAATTCCCCTGTGGGTTGTCGCTACAATCGCAGGTTTAGGTGTAATTACAGTTGTAGGTATTTTCTTTTACGGAGCCTACTCTGGAGTAGGCTCTTCAATGTAAAAATAGCTTGAGTCTAGATTTTCTGGCAATTGTTTAAAAATTAGCATTAACAAACCGCTTGTTTTTCTTTATGAGAGACAGGCGGTTTGTAATTTTAAGAATACTAAGCCCAGAGACATTTACTGAGCAGGATATCTGTCTGTAACTACATTATTTAAATAAGGTATTGTTTTAGTAGCATTAACAGGTAATCTCTATGCTTAGAACTACGGGAAGCGCTCTTGACTGGTATTCGTTGTGCGTTGTAGTGCTATTCTTAAAAATGTTTGCGCTTTCAGCTTATCAAGGATTTTATCGGATCAGCAGACGTGAGTTTGTCAACCCAGAAGACTCCGCAGTATTCAATCAGCCACCTGCAAAGGAGGATTTACCACAAGTCCAACGAGCGGCTAAAGCTTGGCTGAATGATTTGGAGAACATTCCCATATTTATTGGTCTGGGAATAGCTTATGTGTTAACCGAAGCATCGCCAGGATCAGCAGCTTGGCTATTTTCTACTTTTACCATCGCGCGGATACTACATACCTTGATGTATCTTCTCGGTTTGCAGCCTTGGCGATTATTTACGTATGCAGTGGGAATCCTTTGTCTACTAGGAATGAGTTGGAATATAATAAGTGCGCTTTTATACTAAATAATTTAAAAGAGAATCCCACGCCTGGGAGACGTGGGAGCATTTTAATCAGCTAATTAGCTGATATCGTCGCTTTCCATGTACAACAAGAAAAACGCCATTGTCACTGCTGGAAAAACTAAACCAGTCAGAGGAACCAAAATAGATGGTAAAAAAGAAGCTGCCATAGTTAACTTTCCTCTTGAATAATTAGACAATCCTCGAAAACGAGCTTACTGCAAATTTCACCAGATTTTTGAAATTCTCAAAATTTTTAACACAATTGTGGGTAAACCAAATTAAATACCTAGTAATTCGTCTAGTTGGAAATTCGGTAAGTCTGGAGGAATCACATTCTTAACTACTGTGACTTTGTGACTTTCTTGTTGGGTAGTCTGATGGTAAGCGATCGCCTCCACAAGAATTTCCATACAACCAAAAGGAATATTTAATTGAGTCGTTACTTCCAAATTCCCCAAAACGTTAGGTAGCAAGTCTGTCAGTAAATGAGGGTCATCCAGTAACCAGCGAGTTTGGCAATCTTTCATCCATAATTTCACCACTATTTCGGGGGATACCAGAGGTAATTCTACCCTCACCCTCACAGAAGTCCCTGCAATCAGTTCACCATCTGGTACATATAATTGGGGAATTGGCAAAGGTTCCACAATGCTTCCTTCCAGAAGCGGGGTATGGGATAAATCTGAGATGTCTTCGTGCTGTTGTGCAGAGGAGTCGCTGTACATCACATCTAATGATGATTCAATATACTCATCTTCCACAACAAATTCCTGTGCTAACCAATCAGAATCTGTGGTGACAACATCTGGGAAAGAGAGAGAACTTGTTTCTACTATATTTTTTGTATCTGGCTGTTCTAATGTTGGCATCTCCTCGATGTCTAAAGGGTTAGCTGTAGTATCTGCGATCAAAGGTTCATCATCTGCTGTAATCTCCGTTTCCGGTTCTGGGTCTGATAATGAATTAATATCTACACTTGGACTTAAAAGGGGAATCTGTTCATCAGCTCTTGTCTGCTGATCTAAAACCTCAATCACAGATTCAGGTAAAGAATATCCTTGGCTTTGCATCCACTTTCTCAGTAAGGGGGATGAATGGAGATCAACCTCTGGATTTAATTCTAAATCTGGGGTCAGAGATACTTCTGCTACCGAATCACTAGCTATTAATTCAGGTGTATCTATCTCCGGAGAATCCTCAAAATCCTCAAATGATAGCGTCTCTGGTGTATGGTTGGGAATTTCTGCTGTTTGCGCAGGTAAAACTTTAAGGCGTTTTAAGTAAGGAAAAGTGCTGTTCAGCATCCGTAGAGGATGATGTTTAATAATTAGTTCTGCTAGGTTGATGGGGGCTAGAGTTTTTTCTTTGTCTTTAAACTCTTGATCTATAAAAGATTCTGTGTCTAAATCACCAGTACCGACAGCTTCACTCAGGGCGGTTTGGGGATTAATTTGATTTTCCGGTAGCTTTGGTAGTTGGGGTACTGGAGAATCGGCTAATTTATTCAGTTGAGATAGTCGCTGGGAGGCTACTGCTAATTCTATCGGGTTAAGTTGCGGAGGTAGTAACTGCTTGGGAGAAATTTGAGTTGACTGAGAATGGTTTGTTTGCAGATTTTTAGCGAGATTAAAAAGCCCTAAGTCAATGCTAATAGCTGATTCTGGCTTTTTTGGTGGTGTTATGGGGTGATCTAATAAATTTTGTTCTCTAAATTTAGCGGCTTTTGTAATTTCTAGTAATTGTGTAACATCTGCCGTAATCGTAAAAGATTGACTAGATAATAGTAATACTTCGCCAAATTCGCTGAATGAGCCGTATAAGTTGATATCTGCCAAAATCAATTGGGATTCACAATCCACGGGTATATCAATTGCAGAACTAATTGTAATGGGTAATAAGCTATTGGGTAGAGGCTGACGAACTTGGGTTAAAATTTCTGAGGCTAAGGGCGATCGCAGTTCAATGACTAATTCCAAGCTATGGAGAATGTCTGGATATGCTGTTTCACTTTCTTGATTTATCTGCTTTGGTCGCTCAACTCGCCCATGAATGACAAGTATTTCTCCCCAATGAGCAATGTAATTTTCCTGATCTAAAGTCAAGGATAGAGTTGTCGGGGCTTTTGTGGCTAAGGTCTCGTCAACTTGGCGATCGTCTAATAGAGTTTCAGCACTAGGTATAGCTAAATCCATTAAATTGTGTAAAATTTGTTCAGCCGTTTCACCTTTGAGGTCTACTGGGCTAACAGACTGATTGATATCTGTATTATCAATTGGGGTTACAGTTGAAAAGTCACTAGGCTGAGGTTCTACTACAATCCTGGATTGAACTTTGCTATCAGGAATAGCATCTGGATGGTCAGGTAAATTTGACTTTACATTCTTGTTCCTCGGTCGTTCTTCCCCTATACTAGTAGATTCACAGGGTAAGACTTGTAAACAGATGCCATATTCCCAAGACTTACTGAAAGAATTGGATATTATATTCCCAGAACATTGCAATTCCAAAATTCCCGGCTGAAGATAGGTAAAAGGAATTATCGGGATTAAACCTTCTGAGTTAGTGCGCCGCAATTGCTTTTCAATTCGCGCCTGGGCTGGAAGTTCTGGAAGTAAAGAATGGGTTATCCGTATTTCTACGTCAGTATTACGCAGGTGAGATCGAGCTAAGACTCTGTACCAACCTTCCGAAATTTGTAAGTTTGGCCATTCCAGATTATGCCAAGAGCGATCGCCCTGTTTCTGTATGAGAAATTGCCATTGTGCCATTATGAATTATGCCCAAACCAAAAAGGGTCTGAGTAGGATTGTGATGATTTTGCTTGCAAGTTTAACTCAGTAACTAGCAATTGCATCTCCCAATATTACTATTTGCAGAAAATTAGAGCAAGATTAATCTCTACTTCACAAAAGCTTTAACTACTTCATTTTTTCCAGTTCCTCTCCAGGAGTAACGCGAATTTCCATCCGTCGCCGTGTATTATCTTCACTGATACTAAGTATTTGTGAGGCTGCATATTATTTCGACCCATTCCCCAAGTTTCCCTGGAGGGAAATACTCCTTGTGAGTTTTCTCCGCAAGCGAGGAGGTGAACTGGATTTCTAGTTCAATTTTATGTATGTATTTTTATATTAAATCAGTATAATCACATAAATTTATTATTAAAAATAATTATTCAGACTTTGTAATTTATCTTCATTAATTCAGCCTGGTACATTTATTAAGGAAATGATCATAAAAATAATTATTCAGAAATAAATCATCAAGCTTTTGCAATTAGCAAATTTTACCCCTCTCCCTTGATGTATAAAATGTCTAGCAAATTTCATCAGTAGTTGTTAGCTATTTTTGCCCCAACGCAAAAAAATAGACCTCTATAATTAATAAGGTCTTATTAGACAAGAAAAAGCCTAATTTTATTTACAGGTTAATTAGAAAACTAGAAACTGTAACAGTTACGATAGTAAGCCAAGATTTGTTGTACACGTTCCTGATTTTCTAAACCAGAATTGGGTATCCCAAAAATCTGTAAGCCAGCAACTTGACTCTGATGGTAATCAAATTCTGTAGATGCTTGGGGAATTAAGCCAACTTGTATCCCTTCAACTTGACGTAAATGAGCAGCTATTTCTCTGTAAACTGCTAAAGATAAACCAGGAAATTTAATGGTTTCTGGAGTTTCCATATTTATGAAGCTTCGACTGTATTATCTGATGATGCGGCGTTAATAGGTTGTTCACCTACCATTCTTGCAACTTCAATCCCATATTGCTCCAGAATTACGATGGGATTGGAACCTTCGTTCATTTCAATACGTTTAATTAACAAACCACTTCCTAAGCGCTGTCCTGCTTGTACATGGCGACTGGTTTCTTCGTTCGGTACTTTAATAATCGCTTGAGCAGTTTGACCAATTAAAACTACGCCAGTTACCATCACACCTTCAGCTAACTCAGGTTGTGGTGGTGGTGGTAGCACAGCTTCTAGACTAGACTCAGGAAGCACTCCGGGCATAACTTCTGGTAGCACTGAGTCAGGACGAGGGTTTGGTTTGGTTGCTGTTGTTTTTGGTGGATTTGAGGCCACAGGAGGAGTATTTGCTCTTGGATTTGAAGGATTTGGACGAGTCGCGCTGGGTGTCGGCTGTGTTGGAGGAGTAGGTAAGATAGGTATTCGGGGAAGTCCGGCGGGAGCAACAATATTCCGACCATTATTTATAGGAACTATCGGCGGTAGCGGAGTCTGCTCAACAATTCCAGCAAATGGGTCATCTCTCCCTTTTGATACTATACGTTCACGCTCTATGCTATTAGTTGGTTGAATTAAACTAGCTGTAACAGAAGTTGTGGGTTGAGTAACGACAGGAGTACTAAAGGGTTCAGCCTCTGGTGTTGATTCTGCAACTGGGGGAGTAACGGCGGGATTAGGAGTGGGGTTAGGATTAGCTACATCTGGGGGATCTCCAATAGTACATCCAGCGATCGCTAACATTGAAAAAGCTACAAATACAATGGGAAAATTTTTGTCCATTAGCTGTTCTCAAAAGCTCTAGGAAATCTCAGTATTGCCTATTTAAATTTTAGGCAACTCATGTTACCTTTATAACCTATTTTGTGAACTTTCCAGGTTAGTTCTAGCACTACTAGGCAAGAATAAATCTCATTGAAGCAAGCTGATGGTTAATCTTCTGTGCCTACCATGAGTTCCTTTAACAAGCCCAGCCCTTTTTTGACTCTGCGAGAAACTGTGACTACACTAATTCCCAGATGTTCTGCAACTTGTTTCTGGGTCAAATCCTGTAAAAAGACACATTCTACGACTTCACGAGTACACTTTTCTAATTCAAACAGTGCTTGTTGGAGACGAATTTGATCTTCTTGAGCCAGTTGAAAGCTTCGGTACTTAGGATCTGGGACCAATTCCCCTAGACTAGTTGTACCTTCTTCTCCATCGACAATTGGAACATCCAAACTGAGAGGAGAGCGATTCACCCATGCTAATTTAATTTCTTGCCATTCATTGACAGAAATATCCAATCCTGCGGCTACTTCAGAGTCTGTAGGTTGGCGATTATATTTTTCGCGCAGGGTCCGTGATACCCCTATGGCTTGTTGTTGTATTGCTAAGTAGCGCCGAGGGATTCTCACTGCTACCCCTTTATCTCGGAGATAGTGTTGAATCTCACCGCGTATGTAGGGAATAGCAAAGGAGCTAAAGGCGTGTCCTTTGGAGATTTCGAATTTCTCAATAGCCCTAATTAAACCTAAATAACCAACCTGGACTAAATCATCATAACTTTCGGAACATTGATTTATCCAATAGTGGGCTTCCTTCCTAACAAGTCCAAAATTTATTTTTACTAGTTGGTTACGAATAGTTTCTGAACGAGTGTGTTCATACTCTTTCAATAACTGCCAAATTTCATTCTTGAGTTCATTACTGGTTGTAGTAGGCATAGCACCAAATCTATTGATTAAAATAAAAAGTGAATACCCGCTTAAAGAATTTGCAACTGTCGAATAAAGGACCAAAGGAGTATATCATTCTTTCTCAAAAGAAATTCTGTAAATCACAAGGTTCTCTGTATATGGCTTCGTTAATTCGACAATTTAACAAAATTAGAATAGGCGGAATCGGTATTTTGGACTGTTATTTAGGGTTTTCGATGTCTATAGAGTGCGAGTCCACATATGAATAAAATATAGAATTACCAGTCCATATACAAACCGAAATTGTACTTAACTTTATCAAGTTATTAATTTCTGATAAACGTGAGTTCCCATAATTGCGATCAGGATTAAATTTTCTATCCTCAGTAAAAATACTAAGATTTGTTAAATCCAATTAATAATTAACTGATACTAATTCTCTATAAGCTCTGGAGTCATGTTAAGTCTCAGCTATGGGAAGAAAGCTTGTTGAGCTACCAAGGTTTGAGAAATATAGCAGGGAACAGGGAACAGGGAACAGGCTGAAAACTCTCTAATTGTAAGGGTTTCATGATCTGTTTCTGTCCTAACGTCCTTGGCGGTTGCTATAGCGTTGTAAAATTGCAAACCCTGGGAAGTTAGGGGAGCCAGAGATGAGAAAAAACCCATCTGCTTCCACATCACAGGAAACAAATGGGTAGAATCTCGAAAACAAGATGAATAATTACACAATCATTCTAGAGAAGTTAGGCGCGATTTGGTTCGACTCTTGCATAAAACAGACCCCGAATCTTGACTTCTTTGGGTTCACCAGCACCTAAGTCAGTATCAGATGGCTGTTCGCTTTCAAAAGTACCAGCAATTTCACCACTAACGCTATCTACTTTCGCTATTTGTAGAGAGATAGTGCCATCAAGGGTTTCAACACGCTTAACATTGGCGCGGGTGAGTTCTTCATCATCAGCTTGGGCGGGAAGAGCGACGGCATTATCATAGCCAGAGACGACACCACGACCTTTAGGATCTAGGAAAGAAGCACCACGGTAGGAAGGAACTTTGAAAGTACCTTCAAAGTCTGTAGAGGTGTTGATACTGGTCAAACCAGGTTGTGTTTGAGCCACTAAATCTTTGATTGTGAAGAGAAAGGGTACTGATTCACCACCAGGAAGTTTGACGGTGATGGCTTGGAAGTCTAGACCATCAGCTTCAACAAAGGTGAAACTGTTATCGGTGTTAACTTTCAGGTCTCCTTGTACTTGGTCAATGGTAGAAGTGTATCTGGTCAATAATTTTCCAGGTACAAATTCTGCAACTTGCCGTTTATTAGCAGGTTCTTCTTTGACAAAGAAATTAGTTGGTTCTAAACAGAGTTCTCTGATGACATAAGATTTGCTGGATTCAATAGGAATCGAGCCACGGCTGGTTTCTGTGAGTTCGGGGCATTTGTTAGCCAAGCCAGTGTTTCTAATTTGTTCGTAACTCAGTAAATCTCTAGGATTGGACGCAGCAGTGGGAGCATCACTGCAAGCGGTTAATAGTCCCAGGCATACAGCTAAGAATGCAACAATTAAAGTGCGATACCTCATGTCAACCTCAATTTCAAAAATTAATATCTAAGTGGTCCAATTAATGCCATAGGCATTTTCAGTGTTGCCCAAATGGTGCTGTATGATCTGACCTGTTGTCATTACATACAGATACAGTCCATTGTTTTATAGGGAAATTAGCCAGATCATACGATTTTTTTTAACTCAAGATCAAAGCTCTCTAGTCTTATATAAAAATACTTAATGACGTTTTGCTGTCTTGGATGTTGTCCTACACCTGATTATGGTGTTTTTGAGGGAATTAAGGTTGTTGATATTTAAAAAGGATGTTTAACCTTGAAACTGTCTCTCTGACTCAGTTGTGGGTTGTAAAGATTTATTTTTATGTGGTCTATATATTTATTTATGCAGTGGAAAATTTTTAACCACGAATAAAAGCGAAGATTCTTCGGTAAATTTGAGTAGGCCTCATTTACACGGAGATTGTTGTATGACCAACGGCAAAAATTTTGAATCAGGGAAGTTATCGGCAGAATTGCAAGCGATCGCCACGGCAGTGCATGATGTAGCGAGAATTTCTCAAGGAGATACCATCGCTCTTTTAGCGTTGCTGCGTCATTTAGAACAGTTGCATCGAGATATCCGCGATAGTGCTTTCCAGGAAAGTTTGCCTGATAACCGCCAGAAACTATATTCTTTACTCAAAGATATTGAGTCTGAAGGAGGCTGGCCTTACATTGGGCGGATGAGACTAAAAGCTTTTTTAGGTACTTTGCCACCAGGCGCACTGGAAAATGATCAGGTTGAGGAAAATGATATATGGGAGAGCGATCGCACCTTGAATCGGTAGGCTAAATCAAGTTTTGAGTTCTGAATTAAAATTTTATTGCTCTTCATAACTCTTAACTCATAAATCTAAGGTTCAGGGGTTGTGAGCAATACCATGTATTATCTGTCACTATCAGAATGGATTATTTCCACTCACAAAAAAGTTTATCCTTGCTGATGACAGATTCTGGTATCTACTCTTCTCGTTAACCATCTGTTAATATGGCAAAAATTTCTGTCCGGTGATGCCAAGAGGTAATTAACTCGGCATTTACTGCACCCGGATGTCAGTATTTATGGTGCAAATGTTACATATTGTGTTAGTCAGTAATTTCTTAGGGAAATTTTTAGGAGATAGTAATCGCCATCACCTGCGAAAAGAGTTACATTCGGTTTAAACTAAATACGGCCAATTTAATTTGATTTATTAATCTCAATGTTCCGAGCTTACTCCATAATTTGACTGCAAACAGAGGTTTGAATGGCTGGTATAGTATCAGTTTCTCAAAAAGATTTAGCCCAGCGCCGAAAAAAAATACGTCGGCAACAGCAGATGAAAATAATTCAGGCTCTTTGGCGCACTGCTGCCCTTAGTGGTCTGGCTGGTGGTTTGCTATGGGTGGCACTGCAACCGATATGGGTGCTAAATACTCCCAAGCAAATTGTGATCAAATCAGGTGATCAAGTCTTATCTCCATCGGTGATGCAGTCATTACTGGTGATGTCTTATCCTCAGTCTTTATGGCGGATTCAACCAAATGCGATCGCCAATTCCTTGAAGCAGCAACCGACTATTGCAGAAGCAACTGTCAACCGCCGCCTTTTTCCTCCTGGATTAACCATCGAAGTTCAAGAACGGCTGGCTGTGGCTATAGCTCAGAGTCCTCAGCAAAAGTCTCCTGGAGACTTATTAGATGCTAGCGGGATTTTGATACCCTTAGACAAATATAAATTACTTAATCCCAGCCGCCAACTGCCAACACTCAAAATAATTGGCTCACCAGAACAGTATCGATCTGCTTGGAGTCAAGTTTATCCAGTATTAAGTCAAAGCTCAGTGAAAATCACGGAAATTGATTGGCAAGATCCCACAAATATAATTTTAACAACAGAATTAGGAGATGTACATCTTGGTGCTGTGAGTTCTAAGTTAACTGAGCAAATCAAAGTTTTAGCCCAAATGCGATATCTATCTGCAAAAATAGATTTTAGTCAAATACAGTATATTGATTTGAAAAATCCGGTATCTCCTTTAGTACAGTTGAACCAAGGTAGTCAAAACCTTAACTCCCAAAAACCTTAGAAACATCTGTTAATCTGAAGCATTAACCAAAAAAAATGGAGTAATTATGTATTAAATCAGTAACATAATAGAGAAGATATTAATATCTCCTTGAAGTTATACAGATCAATTTTAATTAAATTTAAGTATACTTCTGTAGAATTAGCTGTGCGATAACCTCCGGCATTGCGTACTTAGACTGATACCGTAATCAGCTTTCCCATGAACAAAGTTGTTCATGATCAAAATAAAGAACAGTGCCAGAAATTTTGGCAGTGTCAAACTATAGTTGACTCTTAAGTCAGAATATTTTAAACCAGGGGCTTCCTCGACTCGGAGGATCTGGTGCATCACACCTGAAAAAGTCGTTTATCTACCTCTCTAAATCTAATGACACTTGACAATAACCAAGGGCTTACCTATAAAAATTCCGAATCTGCGGGACAGCCGGGGTTTCCGCTCGCTGTTAACTCGAATAACCCCTTTAACAACTCTGGGCTGAACTTTGGACAAAACCATGATAGTAAAAAGATGTCTACGGAAAATAACCGTATTGGTGAAATTGTTCCAGGTCGGGTTGCCAATATCAAAGTAATTGGTGTTGGTGGTGGTGGTGGAAATGCGGTTAACCGCATGATTGAGTCTGATGTCTCAGGGGTAGAGTTTTGGTCAATTAATACTGATGCTCAAGCTTTGACTTTGGCTGGTGCGCCTAGTCGGTTGCAAATTGGACAGAAACTCACACGAGGTTTAGGCGCGGGTGGTAATCCAGCTATTGGTCAAAAGGCGGCTGAGGAATCACGAGATGAGATTGCTACGGCTTTAGAAGGTGCTGATTTAGTATTTATTACTGCTGGGATGGGAGGCGGTACTGGAACAGGTGCAGCCCCGATTGTGGCAGAAGTAGCCAAAGAAATGGGTGCTTTGACTGTGGGTGTGGTGACACGGCCATTTGTGTTTGAAGGTCGCCGCCGTACTACCCAAGCGGAGCAAGGTATTGAAGGACTGAAAAGTAGAGTAGATACACTAATTATTATTCCCAATAATAAGTTGCTGGAGGTTATACCAGAGCAAACCCCTGTACAAGAAGCTTTTCGCTATGCAGATGATGTGCTGCGTCAAGGTGTACAAGGGATTTCTGATATTATTACCATTCCTGGTTTGGTAAACGTTGATTTTGCCGATGTGAGAGCGGTGATGGCAGATGCAGGGTCAGCATTAATGGGAATAGGTGTGAGTTCTGGAAAGTCAAGAGCTAGAGAAGCGGCGATCGCTGCTATTTCTTCACCTCTACTGGAATGTTCTATTGAAGGAGCAAGAGGGGTTGTATTTAATATTACTGGTGGTAGTGATCTGACTTTACATGAAGTGAATGCAGCTGCCGAAGCTATATATGAAGTAGTTGATCCCAATGCCAATATTATTTTTGGAGCGGTAATTGATGACAGACTTCAAGGCGAAGTAAGAATTACGGTAATTGCGACTGGATTCACAGGTGAAATACCGGCAGCAGCCACCCAAAATGTAGTGGCTAATCCTAAAGTCACTCCTACTCCTAAGCGTTCAACTCCGCAGCAACCAGGAGTTAATCCCTCGACACCAGTGGCTGAACCTAAAGAGAAAATGGGATTAGATATTCCTGACTTTCTACGAAATCGGCGTACACCACGGAATTAATTACTGAGAAATCAAAGTTTTAGAGGAATTTTATAGTCTCAGATTGATCTGAATGTTGTATAAAATCTCATAGTTATCTAGTTTCACCACGGTCAGGGGTCAGTAATCTTATTGCTATCCCTGAATCAGTAAATTGGTGATCAAATTTTCCTACGCTATTCATAAATCACATCAACTTGGGGAGGAGTCTAATGACTCAGATATCTCTATTGTGGGAAATCAAAGTCAAAAGACTTGCCTCAAGAATGCGATCGCTGTTATTTAATGGAGATCACCTAAAATCCTGAAAAAAAACCAGGAAAGTAATTCAACTCAGGTAAATTATCTTAGTTTTTCAAAGTTTGGGAAATCCAGGAAATGACCTCTTCCCCTAAGCGAGTCCCATCTAGTCGGTCAATTTCACGAATGCCCGTGGGACTGGTAACGTTAACTTCAGTCAGATAACCGCCGATAACATCAATACCGACAAAAATTAAGCCGTCTTGACGTAACTTGGGGGCTAGTTCTGTACAAATTTCTTGCTCTCTGGGAGTAATGCTAGTTTGAGCCACAGTACCACCAGCGGCCATATTATTCCGAAAGTCATTACCGCTAGAAAGGCGATTCAACGCCCCAATGGGTTCACCATTTAGGAGAATAATCCGCTTGTCTCCTTCTTTAGCTTTTGGTAAATAAGTTTGCACCATGACTGGTAATCGACCACGGAGTGTACTTAGTTCTACAATGGAATTAAAATTGCGATCGCCAGCTTCTAAAAATAAAATCCCTTCCCCAGCCTTGTTACCCAATGGTTTGATAATTGCTGCTCCCTTAGCCTCAACAAACTTCCAAATTAACTGTTTATCTGCACTAACAATAGTTTCTGGAATTACCTTGGTAAACTGAAGGGCATACATTTTCTCATTTGCCTCTCTGATACCACTGGGACTGTTAACTATTAGAGTTTTGTTTTGGTCGATGTAGTCAAGAGTATAGGTGGCGTAGAGATAAGAATCATTCACAGGTGGATCTGTACGCATAAACACCGCATCCATTGATTCTAGAGAAGTAAAGCAGGGATCGCTCAATTTATACCAAGGATTAGCAGCTATCCACCGTCCCTCAACTAACTGCACTGGAACCAATTCCACCTGCTGTAAAATAGCCCAAGCCTTGCTATTGACTACACTGAGTAAATTTGTCTGAGTTACCCAAATTTCATGACCTAAGATTTGTGCTGCTTCCATCAGAGCAACGCTAGTATCATGACCAGGATCAAGCCGATTGATAGGATCAATAATAAAAGCTAATTTCACTTTGTTTGCCTCAATTACCAGGATTTCTCAGATTACCTTAGCTTAATGCGACACCTCTCAAACAATAGCTGTTTGCGTAGCTTAGTCAGATCAGTTCTGAGTTATCAGTAATCCCTATCAGTTATTTTGATGGCGTGAAACTTGCTCTGAATGAAAACTGCGGTCATCTTGTCTCTAACTACACACTATTGAGCTAACAACTCATCCAATTTACCTTCACTTTCTAAGGCTTGGAGATCATCACAACCACCGATATGGTGATCATTAATAAAAATTTGTGGTACTGAGCGTCTACCATTAGTTCTTTCGGACATTTTATCCCGTGCCGCCTCATCTCCATCAAGGCAATATTCGCTAAAATCAACACCTTTTTTGCTCAACAAACTTTTAGCACGGATGCAAAACGGGCAATAACTCCAAGTATAAATTTCAACTTTCGCAGTCATAAGGGCTTTTATGAGATTTAAGACTTTTTTATTTTAGCGGAAACAGCAACTAGCCTCTAGACTAAGGATTTGCAGTAGTATTCCCCAAAAAAGGGGATCAGATTCAACGGGTGTCTACAACATATTCAATCAGTTGGGTCAGACGATGGCGGAGGGTTTCTAATCCTAATCGCTGACTTGCGGAAATAAACACAGCTAGGGGAAACTCTTCTTGAGCGATCGCCAGTGTAGCACTATCAACTTGGTCAATTTTGTTAAAAATCACCAGTGCGGGGCCGGGAGTTACCGGCATTTGTGCCAAAATTTCCCTGACTGAACGAATATGGCTCAACCAAGCCGGATGAGACAAATCAACTAAATGCAATAAAGCATCAGCTTCTGTGACTTCCTCTAAGGTGGCGCGAAAGGCATCCATTAAAGAGGCGGGCAGTTCGTGTATAAAACCTACTGTATCTGTCAAGAGAATTTCCTGAGTTTCACCAGCATTACCATGAGCAATTACAAGGCGGCGGGTGGTGGGGTCAAGGGTGGCAAATAACTGGTCGGCGGTGTAAACTTCGGCGTTGGTGAGAGCATTCAACAAGGTAGATTTACCCGCGTTGGTATAACCAACCAAAGCCACAGAGGGAACTTCCTGATTTTGCCGTCTCAGACGTAACCGGGAACGATGTGCCTGTAACTGGTTAACTTCTTGTTGCAGTCGGGAAATGCGTTTTTGAATCGCCCGGCGTTCTGTTTCCAGTTTAGTTTCACCAGGGCCACGAGTCCCAATACCACCACCTAACCGGGACATAGCCAGACCTCTACCACTGAGTCGCGGCATCATATATCCTAGCTGCGCCAGTTCTACTTGCAATTTACCAGCACGGGACTGGGCGCGTTGGGCAAAGATATCTAAAATTACTTCGGTGCGGTCTACTACCCGGACACCAATTTTTCTTTCTAAGTTACGGACTTGAGCGGGTGAGAGGTCACGGTCAAAGACAACGAGGTTAGCTCCCAGGGTTTGGGCGGTGAGGGCGATTTCTTCAACTTTACCTTCACCAACTACGGTTTGTGGATGAATGCGCGATCGCTTTTGTTGTAGTGTTTCTAATACATCACCACCAGCCGTATCCACCAATCTGGCTAATTCCAATATGGTGTCCTGGAATCGTTGAGGAGTTGTTTTTTCAGTAATTACACCCACAATCAATACCCGGTCATGATCAGCGTCTACTTCTTGGGCGACAAATTCCCGTTGAAATTCTGCTTCCAGACCTTCCACCAAGTCGAGAAAATCCTGCTGTGATAGCACGTCTAAACTCATCGGCGGTGATACGCTAGAGTAAAGCCCTGAGTCTTGAGCCACATTTTTCTTTGAGGAAGATTCTTCTGGTAACTTTTGGTTAGTTGCTGATGGCTGATTTGAAACTAATTGTTGATTGTTCGATATTAAGTGAGCCAAATAGGTTTCTTTCACGTAGCCAGTGGAACCACCACCACGCCGTGTAAATCCAGTGCCAGTGATATTTATGACAACCAGAGCATCTAAGCGTTGCAGTGCCATTGCTGTCAGTGCCGATTCATTGGGCGGTTCTGGCTTGAGATGGGTAGCTATACAACGAATACCGCTCAGACGTTCTGCACCGTAACGAGGCAGTTCTAGCGGTGGGATTTGGGTTTGACGTGGTGTACCTACCCCTACACGCATAACTTGTCCGCGACGGTTGAGGTAGGCACACACAGGCTGATTGATTTCTGTGCTAATTGCTGCCAGACGCTGGGCGAACTCAGAGGTGATGAGGCGATCGCCTGCGATGCGCTGGTGGTACAGTCGCTGTAGTTGCTTCAGCTGACTGGATTTTAATCCTTGGAGATTGCCAAAAATAGTTTCTATAGGCGTTTATGACCAATAAATGGTCCCCCGAATGCTTACTTATGTCTATTTTACAACAGCCTTTTGCCTGCAAACTCTTTCTTTTGGGGGTGGGAATCTTTATTTTTGGGGAAATTTTCTCTAGAACCCTCAGACTAGAAGTTTGGGGCTACACAGAGAAAGCCTGCCTACGCAGGCTAAATGCAGGTATTCGTTAATTCAGATCAAAGTTCTTCTTTTGTTAAATCAATTTCCCAGTCTTCACCATCCAAAACGGCAAACTCTGTTAATTCCGGGTCATTCAAAAAATCTTCGGCTGTGGCGGCAATAAAAGGTGCTAGTATTTTGTGTCGTTCTGTTACAGGTAATCGAGCAATTTCTTGAAGAGATATCCGTTGTTGCTGCTGAGGATTTGATCTAATACCAAAAACTTTAGAAGTGGGTGAAGCAACAAATTTAAACATCTATTTCACCAGCTTGTTGGAGTGCAAAATTAATCAAAGTTTCACTTAACCTAATTCCGCGAACAATCATTCTGTGAATTGCTTCTTTAATATTAATAGAATATCCTTCTTGCTTGGCACGTAACAAAATACCAATAGTACCTGTAAGAGAAAGACCGCTTAACCTAGCAACTCGTCTACCAACAGCTTCATCAATGCACACAGTGGGGATATTTTCATTGATAGCAAGTTGGATTACAGAAGCCTCTCCTAAATCTAGAGAATTTAGTAAGAAAGGAGAAATATGATTTAAAGGTGTTGGCATTTTTTCTAGCCAATTAGCATCTTCAAACTCATTCACAGCAAATCCGCTTGTACCTCCTGCGAGTATTTCTTGTCCCACTTCAAAAGGAACCAAAACTTGGGTATATAAAGTTTGAAGAACGCGTAAATCTCCTGTAGCCGCTACTATAGAAATAAGTGGTGCTGTGTTGGTAACAATTATATTCGTTTCAGGCATTATTTAAGTCAGATAAAAGTTCCTCTTGTGTTAAATCAATCATCGCCACACCATAACGATGTAAATTAAGCAAAAAACTTACCCTATCTATACCTGCTAACTGTGCAGCTAAACCAGAAGAAATTCGTTTCATTTCAAATAGTTTGACTGCCATTGCCATTTTTGCCTCTTGCTCAAATTCTTCTCTGGTTTGCTGAAGGGCATCTGGTAAAGTTTCTGGATACTCGATTTTAAGCTGTGACATAATAATTATTTGGAATTATTCTTTTAAGGAGCGCTTGTAATTTCAGATGCCTAAAATTCACCTGCTTGGATAGTCTTCATAAAGTCCTTCGTCTTCTGGTGCGTAGCCTTGCACATACAAGCATTTCACGAATTAGAGTCAAAACCGCTTAGTATTTTTTGATTTATAAGTTTTGCTAATTTAGCTTCTATGCCTGCATAATTATTTGATATTTCCCGAAAAATTCTTGTAACATCGCTAGACTTATTTTCAATATTTGACATTCCACCTTGATCAACAATATATTGCAATCTCATGAGTAGTTTTTCAATATTATCTAGCTTTCCAAATAATTCACCTGCTTCCGATGTGTCAAGTCCTGGAAGCTCATGCAGCTTTGTCACAACTTGGTTAAATTCAATTGGTGCTTGATTTACAAATACTACTGTAGAACTAGGAATTACAGATGGTGCAATCGCAGCCAACTCAGCCATTTTATCTGCTAATGCCCTTGCAATTGCCACGGATGTTTTTATTTCCGAGTATGATAAAATTAGTGACTTAAGTTGGGGAAACCCAGAGTTGACTTTGTTCTCAAGAGTACCAATTTTTTCTTGTAGTTCATTCAACTTTTTATTAGTAGTAATTTTCAAAAAACCTAATGACACAACTGCTACAGTATTAGCAGCATTTTTAATATCTTTAATTACTCCTCTCACAGAACTTAGGAATAAAATTGCGTCTTTTATTTGCATCATCATTTTAAGTTACTCCTCAAAGCATATAAATCTCTATTTAACCTCCAATATTCAGACAAAGCAATTACTCTGCTATAAACCTCACTATTCTTATTAAGAGAATGAGCCGTTGTTTTTAACATTTCATAAGCAGAATTAGCTGTATCAGCTACCTTCTCATAATCCTGATTATCTATATATTCTTTATATAATTTAGCAGTATTACTTAATCCTTGAAGCATTATATTATCAATTCCATCTGTTTGGTGTAAAGATCTCATTAATTCTTGATAAGACATCGCTTCTTGAAATTCTTTAATTCCCTTTATAATGGGATGAACATCATACCAAGTTTCACTTTCTCCATCTTTATCAAAATAGCGATATTCCAAAATACAGCGATTGAATAATAATCCCCGATACAGTTGATCATTCTCTATATCTTTAGAATGGTGAACTGTTGCTAGTGCTTCCCATTCATTAGCAAGAACTGTATTGCGATATGTATTTCTTAACTCGCTAATTGAACGTTGTATGGCTTTGTTAGGAATTGGCAAGGTGTCAGTGTATTTAAGAGCTTCCCTCATTAATAATAATAAATTTCGCAGATGACCTCCACTCATCAAGCATATTGCCTCTAATGCTTGACGTTCTTCAAATATATCAACAATGGAGAGGTTAGGGTCTATTGAATCCAGACGTTTTTGTAATAATTCAGTAAGTTTATTAATTCCTAGTTCATACTTTTCATTTTCGGGGTTTCGCACCATAATCATGGGTAATACCTGAGTATTTCCGTAAATATTACTTAAATCAGCAGCACGATTAGAATACAGTAAAGAAATTGGCACTGTATAAATCAGATGGCAATCTAAAGCTTGCAGTTGTTCACTGCGGTCTAGAAAAATTTGCTCATGATTGCTGCGTCCACCTTCTTGCAGTATGGGTACAATCCGATCTAGGTTATCAGCAATTAAGACTAGCTGAGAATAACCCTCAGGTAAGTTATTTTTGGCATCTTTAATGAACTGATTCAATGCATCAATCAAAGTAATTGTATGCGAATTGACACACTCACGAATTTTTTGGCGTTGGCTGGATTCAGTTCTCAGATTAGCTGTGATTCGAGCAAACTGGTCAATTTGCTCTTCTTTATCTAAATTCTCTAGAGATACGTCAGTCAGTGCTAAATCTTTTAAATCTTGCCAACGATCGCTTAACCAGTTCAATAAACTAACTGGATTAGCATTATCTTTTAACGCCCTCAATAAATGACGTGTACAAGCTAAAAGAATATCTGTATATTGGGCATCTTCTGGATCAATATCTTCTTCATCAGCAGCAAAATAGACTACAAAGCAACCTTTTTCATCTAAATATTGCTGAAGTCGCAACAATTCCGTTGATTTACCAGCACCTCGATGACCCGCATATAGTTGAGAGGTCATTCTGTCGGACAGCAAAATTTCTTTCCCCACTTCTACCAAGATGTCGCCATCTCCGCGCACTTCTGAACAATCCACATAAGCCGGATCTCCAGCAGGTAGGGGTCGGAATGGGTCAAATGTGTTATATATCCGCTTTAATATGGCAAAATCTTGAGTCATAGGTTTTAATTTCGTCTGCTAGCGTCATATTAACTCTTTTCAGCCAGAGAGAGGTTTGTTGACTTTGCAGGACGGTTTATTGGCTGGGGATTTTTTCCAGTTCATGTCAAAAGTTAATCAGAATATGGATTTGTGTCACGCATCAGCGCAAGCGAAGCACGAAGTGCGTTAGGCGCAAAGGCGCAAAGGTAGGAAGGTATTTTTGGCATTTCGCACTTTAGTTTAGCAATGTATTTTTTCTGCTACTTAATGGTATACTTGTACTACTCATGCAGGAATCAATACTCAATTTAGTCAGGCGCAGTGGCGAATGGTATCCCAAATGCTGTTCAAAACTGTCGCTTGGCTTTTATGCTAAAAAAGACACTATAAGTCTATGCTAGGAATTTATTCAGGCAGATTTACAAATATTTCCGTAATCAAAACCCTATTTCTTAGTCAACAACTTTTCTAGACAGGAGGATTTTATGAATAGCTGCGTTTTAATGGCAGAAATCATTCAAGAACCACAGTTACGTTACACAGCAGATAACTTAGCCATTACGGAGATGTTGGTGCAGTTTCCTAATTCCCAACGCACAGAAGACCAGTTAGTTACTTTAAAGGTGGTTGGCTGGGGGAATATGGCTACAGAAATTCAGCAAAATTACCATCAAGGCGATCGCGTCCTCTTAGCCGGAAGGTTAGGAATGCATACTGTGGATCGTCAAGAAGGTTTTAAAGAAAAACGCGCCGAGCTAACAGTACAACAGATTCAGTCTTTAGGAAGTAATTTCAGCCCATCATCAACTGTCACTTCCACACCCCCACAACCTTTACCAAGCCCAGCCCCAGTCAGCGCCCCCGTTACCACTCCCGTTAGCGTTCCGCCCCAACCCACAAACTTTGTACCCACACCTCCGCCCGCAAATTTGGAGCGCAGCAGTTATCCCCCAGTCACAGAGCAAGAACCAGACCCAGATGACATTCCTTTCTAAACTGGCTATACACATAGGGGAAATATTAAGTGCGATCGCTGATCATTGATAACTACGATTCCTATACATTTAACCTTTATCAGATGATCGCCCAAGTCAATGGAGAACTTCCCCTAGTGATTCGTAACGATCAACTTGACTGGGAGAATGTAACTAAATTGACATTTGATAATGTTGTCATTTCTCCCGGTCCTGGTCGCCCAGAAAAAGCTGAAGACTTTGGTATCTGCCGAGAAGTGATACAAAATCTAGATGTACCAATACTTGGGGTTTGTCTTGGTCATCAAGGACTAGCCCATGTCTATGGCGGAACTGTGATTCATGCGCCGGAAGTCAGACACGGGCGATTGAGTCAGATATATCACAATCAATCTGAATTATTCCGCGAAATTCCCCAAGGCTTTTCCGTTGTCCGCTACCATTCTTTGATAGTTGCAGAAGAATTACCTAACTGTTTAGAAAAAGTAGCTTGGACCGAAGAAGGGCTAATCATGGCGCTGCGTCATCGACATTTACCATTTTGGGGAGTGCAGTTTCACCCAGAATCCATTTGTACAGAATACGGCTGGAAGCTGTTAGAAAATTTCCGAGATATTACGGAGCAATTTTGGGGGTTGGACTTCCACTACCCTCAGTTTTCCCCTGCTCCCCCTTCCCCAGCTTCCGTTCATTCTCAGTATGAAGTTTGTAGTAAAAAATTAGATATCTATCCTGATGCAGAACAGGTGTTTGTAAATTTGTTTGCGGAAGATACTCACGCCTTTTGGCTGGATAGCAGCTTAGTGGAATCCGGTGTTTCTCGTTTCTCCTTTATGGGAGGAAGTGGTGGTTTAAATAGCTTGTTGATTGAGTATTGTACCCAAAGTCAAGAAATATCTATTACTCAGTTAGGTACTGTGACACGCCGCACAGAAAGTATTTTTGACTATCTCAAACGGGAAATTAATCAGAGAAAGTGTATATCTGATAACTTACCTTTTGATTTCCATTGTGGGTTTGTGGGGTACTTTGGTTATGAACTCAAGGCGGAATGTGGTTCTGAGTTAGTCCATTCTGCGTCCCTTCCTGATGCGATGTTTCTCTTAGCTGATCAAATGATTGTGTTTGACCATCAAGAGGAAACTATATATTTAGTATGTCTGACTCAAAATCATCAAAGGACACAAGCCGAAACTTGGTTGGAGTCAACAGAGAAACAACTCTGCACATTAGCGCCGCTTCCGCCTATTCAACCGCTTAGTCAAGAACCGATAGTTTTCCGCCTCAGTCGTTCTCATGAGACTTATATCAATGATATTAATCAATGTCTCAGGGAAATTAAGGAGGGTGAAAGTTACCAAATTTGTTTAACTAACAAGTTTTATACAGATAGCACTCCTAATCCACTGGAATTTTATCGCCGTTTACGCCGAGTTAATCCAGCCCCGTATTCGGCATTTTTGCGCTTTGGTGAGGTTTGTATTGCCTGTTCATCTCCAGAAAGGTTTTTACGCATTGACCGCGTCGGATGGGTGGAAACGAAGCCGATTAAAGGAACTTCTAGGCGGGGACAGACTCCGGAAGAAGATCACATACTACGTGAACAATTGCAGAATAGCGAAAAAGACCGCGCCGAAAATTTAATGATTGTGGATTTGTTACGCAACGATTTAGGCTTAGTTTGTGAAGTTGGTAGCATTCAAGTTACAAAGTTGATGGATATAGAAACTTATGCTACGGTGCATCAACTTGTTAGTACGATTCGGGGTTGTTTGCGCTCAGATATGACTGCAACTGATTGTATTAAAATGGCGTTTCCTGGTGGTTCGATGACAGGTGCGCCAAAAATTAGAACTATGAAAATTATTGATGAATTGGAGCAAGAATCCCGTGGGGTTTATTCAGGCGCGATTGGGTTTTTGGGGTTGAATGGTGCAGCAGATTTAAATATTGTGATTCGGACTGCGGTTTTCACGCCTAATGGTACTTCTATTGGTGTTGGCGGTGGTATTGTGGCTTTGTCTGATGCGGAAGGGGAATTTGAGGAGGCTATGCTGAAGGGGAAGGCTTTAATTCAGGCTTTTGATTGAATTAGGACTTACGCATAATCTACATTTTCTTGGCGTTCTTGGCGGCTTGGCGGTTCTATAAATCAAGATTTTCGGCAATTGTTGCGTAAGTCCTGTGAATGTCACGCAGAGTCGCAGAGAGTTTTTATGAGTGTGGATGAGCGATCGCCTACTGAGACTACAATATCTGCAAGGTGCGATCGCTACAAATCACTGTATTAGCGGAAATTACCAGGATTCAAACGTCCTGGACTAGCAGGTTGAGACTGAGGATTACTAACTGCGCCACTTCGCAGAGTCCCACCATCTTCAGGTGCGAGGTAAGGTTTCAAATTGATTCCAGCTTTACTAGATGCAGTGGGGCGATTATTACCACCACCTAACAGCGTGCGACCTAAATTGTATAAGTCATTCACCCCTCCCCGATTAGCGCCATAAGTATTCACAGGTAGAGTTTGTTGTCCATTATCAGCCGTCATCAAGTTTTGGAAAACGTCATTACGTACCGCATAAGGATCTTTTTCAGGGGGTACTGTTAGCACAATCCGGCAGAAAGGATTATTCTCCGTAGTTACACAGACAATATTTTCATTATTTTCTACAGCTATTTGCAGTTCCTGTAAACCATCCGGGCGATATACTTCTAAGCGACTGGCGATCGCTTCACAGCGTCTTTGGGGATTCCAGCCATCACCTAAAGCTCGAGGAGCCGCCCAAGGGAAAAACTCTCCTGACTGATTTTGTGGTTGATACATAACGGTATATTGTCCATTATAAAACTGACAACTAAACCGAGTTCCACTAGTCACAGGAGGTATATTTGTTGGTGTATTTATTGGTGCATCTATAGGCGCTGATGTACCCCCTGAAGGTATTGTGGGGACAACAATAGCACCAGAATTACCATCATTAAATTGAGCTAAAGCCGCAGAATTACCCAACAACAAAGATAAACTAAGACTACTCAAAAATACGACTTTTAAAGTTTGTAAAGACATAAATTATTGCCCAGTGTCCATCGAGTAGGAAGTTGATAATTTAAGTGACGTATAATTGGGGATTTTTGATTCATCAAGAACCCGATTTTTTTTCTTCTTGTGCTTTTTTTGCTTGCATTAGTTGTTGTACCCGCGCTTGTACTTGTAAATGTCGCTCAACTCCCTCATAAGAGTAGCGATTATAATTACTACGGGAAATTAAACTTTCTAAATAACTCACCCGTTCATTACCACCTGGATGAGAAGATAACCACAGAGGAATAGAATTTTTCTGTTCCTTTTCTAACGTCACCATTAAATTACGCAAACCATCAGCAGCATATCCACCAGCCACAATCAAACGTGTCCCCATATTATCAGCTTGACGTTCCATTTCTCGGCTATAACTAAGGGCAAATAGTTGACCGATATTACCACCTAGAGGTAAATACTGGGTAATATTAGCAATCAGATTTCCTTGAGTCGCTAATTGGAAGCCATGAGATAGGACTGTGTGAGCTAATTCATGACCAATTAAACCAGCTAATTCCGCCTCTGAATTGGCTTTAGCGATCGCCCCAGCATTAATAAAAACTTTACCGCCAGGTAGTGCAAAAGCATTCAGGTCTTCTTCGGGAATTACAAAAAATTCATATTTAAAATCATCCCTTCCCGCAACATTAACCAATTTCTGACCAATTTCATTCACATAAGCTGTGACAGTTTCATCCTCAATTAAATTCCACTGTTTTTTTGCCTGTGTTGCTATTGATTCACCGATAGACGATTCACCTCTTAACAACATAACAGTAGAATCAATCGCCGAAAAAGGACCTAGAATACTACCAGTAACTGCATAACCTAAAGCACCTGTAATTATATTTGTGATCGTATTACCTCGAATCTCTGAATTAATGTGAGACTTGAAGTTACGCAAATTTTTAGCAGCTAAATCTTGAAATTTTGCAGATTGAGGATGATCAGGATTTAGTAGTGCAAATTGACGCGCTGTTAAAGACGCTTCCATCCATTTTTCAGCCTCAACTAATGCAGCTACTCTCGCTTGAATTAAAGTTGATTCCTGGGGATAAAGAGAAACTGCACGCTCCAATACATCCAGTGATTCTTTTGGGCGATTGTATTGTTTTAAAACCTCTGCAAAACGAATATGACCAGGAATAAATTCCGGATATTGTTCTACCAATAATTGCAGAGGTACTATAGTTCTGGTTTCCAAATTATTAGCAATTCCCGCCGCCGATTCCCGCCAATATACTCGACCGGCTGGAGAAAGTTGCTCAGGGTCAAGTATTGCAAATTTCCTTTCTGGGTCTGTAAATTTTGTGGTGAAAGGTTCTTTTACCTGACGATATAGCTGTTCGGCTTCAGCGATTTTTCCTGCTGAAAAAAGCTGATCTGCTGCTATGAGTTTTTGCTGACGAGCCAATTCCTCTGGACTGAGTTTAGGTAACTCAGGTTGTGGTGGAGTTTCCTCAGCCTCGATTTTTACAGGTGTATTGGTAGTGTCAATAATCACAGATGCAGTCGATTCTTCGGCGGTAACAGGTGCGATGAACTGCATGAAGATAATTAACAGCAATGTCCCAAAAGCCAACAGCAGAGACTTTCTGGTTTTTTTCATAAATTTATAGAATAATATAGTTTAAACTCGGATAGGAATAGCTGCTTCTGGGTTGTATTCTTTACCCTGACAACACTCATCTACCCAAGCAGCCAGACTAGAAGCGTGATGACTATGTAATAAATTCCCTAGATGGGGAGCGTCTTTGAGTTTGGGTGATATTTGACCATGATTATGGCGGGAAACTGGGGTTTGAAGACACTGGCGTAAAAATAAAACCCCGATTAAACAATTTAGCTGGAGTAGAAGACTGCAAAACCTCATCGGTACAGGAGCCAACGGTGAATCTTCAAACTTTCGGGAGGGTAGAGTTTTGGTTTTGTTCAACACCTCAATAGTAATTGCTAAAGGCGATCGCACTGCTGGAACTTCTAGTAGTAAACCAGACAATCGTTTACGAGAATTTACTAACTTAGTCGCAACTGCAACCGATGAAACCCGTTTTTCTGTGGTGACAATCTCAGAATTTTCCCTCGATGCTGTCACAAATTGATCTAATCTAGGTAAATTCAAACACAGAGTTTCAGCCGGCGCAAGCTGAGAAGCCACTGTAACCACAGGTACAGCCTCCTCATCCCACTCAGTTGTAGATACAGAATCCTCTGAACTACTTAAACTTAACTCATCATCAGGATTAAAATTCAGACCTAAAGCCGAAACTATCTCATCAGGATTGTTATTCAGACTCAGAATAAAAGAAATCACCTCATTAAACTGTGGCTCTAAAACCGACAAAGTAGCCAAAATAAACCCAGAAAAAGGACGGCGCAGACCATCATAACTACCCCAAACCCTCATTTTCACCAGCCAAGAACGATTTTGCTCATAGTAACTTAGCCACTTAACTTTTACAGATTGACGTAACTGCTGAATATTCATAGATGCCTCCCTGTAGTAATTTATATTTTAAATATACTTACTTCTCAGTATGAAATCGAGAGTAGAGCATTTTTTTCACACATTCACCGCCTAACAAATGTTGTTCCACCACCAGAGGTACTTCATCAGGTCTCACCCCGCAATACCAGACCATATCCGGTAAAACCAGCACCATTGGTCCATTACCACATTGTCCTAAACAGCCGCTAGCCATTACCGTCACATCGGAAATTTCTAAAGCCACAAAAGCCGTTAATACCTCCGTTGCACCTTGTTTTTTACAGGTGCGATTTTGGCATACTCGCACACATTTAGAACCACTCTTAGGGTCGATTTCCGGAAAATTACATGATTTACTGATATTTGACATTGATTTTATCAGTGGTAGATACCTTGATTCCTGCTCCTCTCCTGAGTAAGCTACGGTGTACACACATCCAAAGAGACTTTCCCGAAAAACCGGATTTAAGTAGAAATTCAGTTCCCCTATTGTGTGTACAGAGTAGCCTTGGTCAATAGAGCTTTCTAATCACTAATAGCTAATCCCTTAGAAGCCAGCCATTCCGGGTTGAAAATGCGCGACTGATACCGAGAACCGTTGTCACACAAAATAGTTGCAATAGTATGTCCTGGCCCCATTTGCTTTGCTAACGCCACCGCAGCGCCAACGTTAATACCCGTAGAACCACCCATTAATAGCCCATCTTTCCGCAACAGTTGATAAACCACCCGCAAAGCTTCTGTATCATCTATTTGGATAGCATCATCAATAGGTGCGCCTTCCATATTCGCAGTGATACGGCTATTTCCAATACCTTCACTAATCGAACTGCCTTCAATCTTCATTTCACCAGTTTTGATATAGCTATACAATCCGCTACCCATCGGGTCAGCCACCACACATTTCACATCGGGATTCTGCGACTTTAAATACAAAGACACCCCAGCAAAAGTACCACCAGTACCAGTTGCAGCAGTCCAGCCATCAATTTTACCGCTTGTCTGTTGCCAAATTTCCGGCCCCGTAGTTTCATAGTGGGAGAGGCGGTTAGCTAAATTATCAAACTGATTTGCCCAAATAGCATTATCTAACTCCGCCGCAATTCTCCCCGATAGTTTCACATAGTTATTCGGGTCTTTGTAGGGAACCGCCGGCACAGGACGCACTTCTGCACCCAGGGTTCTGAGAGCATCAATTTTTTCTTGGGATTGGGTATCAGGAATAATAATCAGGCATTTATAACCTTTAGCGTTGCAAATATGCGCTAAACCAATTCCCGTATTCCCTGCGGTTCCTTCCACCACAGTCCCACCAGGTTTAAGTAAACCCTTCTTTTCCGCATCTTCAATAATATAAAGTGCAGCGCGGTCTTTCACCGAACCCCCCGGATTGAGAAATTCTGCCTTAGCCAAGATTTCGCAACCTGTGTCTTCACTAAAGCTATTTAAGCGAATCAGGGGTGTGTTACCAACGCTACCGACAAATCCATTTTTGATATCCATTTTGACGTTCCTGAGTGCTGTTATATGAAAATTTTGGCGTATTGCGGTGGTAATTTTGACAAATTCTGCCACCAAAATCCTAATACACCATACACACTCTCACTGAAAACTTCTTCTCTAAAACTCGATATGAGACTAAAATATTTTTTATATTCTATATTTCTGGAATGTAAGTGTAAGAAGTTGAATCTAAACTCTGGCTTCTCAATAGTTCAGTTAGAAGCAGTTTTACAGTGGTTATTTTATCTATTGTCAAATAATATACAATAGTTACATTTGTGATCATTTCATTATTTTAGAGCGAGTCAAAACTGATGACATCTCCAGATAATCGCTATAGAGAAATAGAGGAACGAGAACGGAAATTACGGGAACGGGAAGTTGAAGTCCGACTACGGGAAATGGAAGCTGATATTAACTTACCTATTCATCAAACAGTCAAACATCAACCAGATAAACCCAAAAAATCCTGGATACAAACAATTGTGATTGGGGGGAAATTATTTTTTCTCGGTGTTACAGCCTTAGTTGCTGTGAGAATAGCTTCAGCAATTGCGACGATAGTGATTATCTCTGCATTAATCTGGATGTCTTACAAACTATTTTTTGATTCCGAAGAAAAATCTCGTTAATTACACTGACAAATTTATTCATGATTTAGAACGAGTTTCTCAACTAGGTTTAGAAAAATGCACTCAAGCCAAGTCCTTAAATATGCCACAAAAAAATCAAGATTATCGCAATTTAGCTGATTCTCTGAAGTCTGCATCTACACTACTAAATTTACAGGCGCAGTCATCATTTCATGAAGAGATTATGACTGTTTGTAATCATTTAGTTAATCCCAGTTTTCGCATTGCCGTTTTTGCCCCTTTTAATTATGGGAAGTCTACTTTATTAAATGCCGTCTTGGGAAGTCGCACTTTACCAATTAATTTAATTCCGAGTACAGGTGCAATGATTACTGTTAAGTATGGTTCTAATGTGCGAACTCGGATTATATTGGTAGATGGTACAGAAGTTGACCGCAGTGGAACAGAGATTTTACAGGATTTTGCTATTCTTGATAGTAATAGGCAAATGCGAAAGGATGTCGCCTCCGTAGAAGTTTTTTATCCTCATCCCCTATTAAAAACTGGTGTAGAATTTATTGATTTACCAGGAACTAATGACCAGGAAGCTCACGATAATTTAGTTAAAGATACACTTTTAGGTGTCGATTTAGTAGTTCAGTTATTAGATGCACGTCAGTTGATGACTTTAGGTGAACGGAAAAATTTAGGTGATTGGTTATTTGATAGAGGAATTAAAACAGTTATTTTTGTCGCTAATTTCCTGAATTTACTGGAACCAGAAGAACAGAAACAAGTACAAAATCGCTTGTTATTTGTCGCCGAAAGTTTTCGTACAGATTTACCGCCAGGTTTTAGTAATTTATATCGGGTTGATGCTTTACCTGCTTTACGCGCCAGATTAAAGGGTGATGTGGCTGCGGCTAATGGTAGCGGTTTGACTGGTTTTGAAACAGCTTTGCAGAGTATTGTGGATATTTTACAACAAAATAAAGGAGGTATGCGGTTAAAGAGAGTGCAGGCGATCGCATCTCAAATTCAGGTATCATTGAAAGCTAAGATTGACCCTCTCTTAGATGAAATCATAGTTATTGATCATAAACACAATCAGGAATTTTTGATTAAAGAAAAAGCTGCTAACTTAATTAGTCAAGGTTTTAGCAAAAGCATAAAAGAGTTATCTGATTGGCTACAGCTACCTAACTTATTACAAAAATATCAAACTGATGGTGCAGTTGCATTAGCCGAAAATAAATTTAATCTTTGGCAAAATAACACTCTAAAAAAAGACTTCGACCAGTTGCGGTTAGCGGTAATTAAATGGCTATATGATGCTTATGATTTCTTTAAAGAAGAACGACCAGAAGATTTATTAATTCGCTTCCCTAGTCAACCGGAAATCAATTTACCACCAAAACCAGGTAACACTCATCAGTTAAATGAACCAGGTTCAATTGCAATGGGTGGTATTGGTTGGTTATTGGGTGGCCTTATGGTTGGGGCTGTAACTGGGAGTATTTCTTATTTATTCAATAAAAAAATTCAAAAACAAGATCAACAATTAGCGAAAGAATCATATCATCAGCAGGTTGCTAAAATTTGTGTCATAGCTATTGAAGATTATTTATCTAATTTCAGTATTAAAAGTTTATCAAATTTAGCTGAGTATGAAAAAAAAGCTGATAAAATTATTCGCTTTACAGTTAGCCAGAAAACAGACCTTATTGAAAAACGTACTTATTTGCAGCAATTACAAAATACTTTTAATAAATTATTATTTGAATTAGAAAAATTACAAATACCTTTAAATTATCAACCTTATCCAGAAATACCCAAAAACCAAAATACTCACCGTGTATATATCCCCAAATGGGAGAAAGTGCAAACTAAATCCACCAAAAATACTCAGACAAGGGTAGAATTTCCCAAACAGACTACTTCTCCTCCTTCCCATCAGGTAGATAGGAAATTTCGTAATTGGGAAATTGATGAGGAAATGGAGAGGTTGAAAGCAGAAATGGGTTCTCCTGGTTCTCAAAAACGCCAACAGCAACCACCATCTAAACCACCTAAAACCCAGGCGGAAAAACACAAAATTGCTCATGCTTATCAGATTTTGGGCTTACGTTCTAGTGCTTCTTGGGCTGAAGTGAAACAGACCTATAAAACTTTAGTTAAAAAATATCATCCTGATTTATTTATCAACCCGCAAATTAAACAACAAGCAGAGGAGAAAATGCGGTTATTGAATGAGGCTTATCGGGTTTTAGGAGATTATTATAGATAAGTTCAGTGATGCTTCCATGAAAAAACAGTTAAAAAATTATCCCTTCTAATCAGAAGAGATAATTAGCATTTTAAATGCAATTACTCTCAAATTAATTGAATAGAAACTCAATGCTGGATCAAACTGCAATCTAATGGCGGTAAATTTCTCTCAAGTACTTTTTGATGTCTTGATCCTGGAATACAAAGCCTGCATCCAGCAATTTGCTCGGTGAGACGCGCTGCCCCGTCAGAACAAGCTCCTGCCCCATTTGCCCCATAATTGCTTTGATCAAGAAAACAGGAGCAGAAACAAAACTCGGTCTGTTCAAAGCTTGACCCAGACTTTGAGCAAAAACCCGATTACTACATGACCCTGGCGAAACAAGGTTGATCGGTCCATTTAGCTGCGGGTGATCAAAAATAAACCCGATAGCAGCAACTAAATCGCGCAAACTGATCCACGACATAATTTGATTTCCCGTTCCAGATTTTCCACCCAGGAAATAACGAAATGGAGTTGCCATTGCTGGCAGCCCACCCCCACTGCGATCGAATACGACCCCGATTCGCAGCAGCGCGACTGGATTACCTGCTTCAATGGCTGGCTCCGTTGCTCTTTCCCATTGGTCAATCAGTTCCTGCAAAAAACAATTTCCTGTCCGGCGATCGCTGTCAGCTTCGGAAAACGCCTCGTGGTCATCGTCATAAAATCCGTAGGCACTTACTGCTGAAGCGTTAATCAGTCGAATATCTGGATTCCGTTTACAGACTTCTACGCAAATGTTGGTGGTATTCAGACGGCTATCGGTCATGACTTTTTTGTAGTCATCTGACCACGATTGGTCACTCACACCAGCACCCGAAATGTTGATGATGACACCTAACTCTTGAACTGGGGATGCCGAAAATTCCTCCCAGGAATAGCAATCCGCCGCAAATGGAAATTTTTGTTTAAGCGGCTGCGAGGTTCTCCCCACTAACACCAATGGACAAGATTTTTCATGGAGTAGCTGAACCAGTCTGGTTCCAACCATTCCACTTGCTCCGCAAACAACAACTTTTTTCATAACCTTTGAATGTAAATTTATTTATTTGCTCACTTTTTAAAACCTAAAATTGCAAAGACTGCGGCCGTAATAGCTACAACGACTCGTACCCAATGCAACAGCACCCAAGTTTGCAATTTACTGGTTGCTTCTGCTGCACTATACTCCAGATTCATGAAGGCAAAATTGGTTGGTAAATGGTAAATCAGGGTAATTGCTACGGTAATGAACAATCCAAATAAAGCCACCAGCCAAAATGATCGGGTTACAGGGTTTTTCCAGTTGAAAACAACAGACAACAGAGTTGCAATTAAAGCAGGTAAAAGGGTAGCTGCTGTGGGGGCTAAAAGAAGGGGAAATTTAACCTGGAAATCTTGCATGAATGCGATCGCATCAATGGATTGCCAATAGGTTGCATAACTCATGCCAATATTAATCATGTTGCCAGCAAAAGCAGCGATCGCAATAATGGCAATAATGGCTACTATGTTTTTCATTTCCCCACACCTCAGTAAATACCGTCCGAAATAAGAGTAAAAGCGCAACAAGCTGTAAGGGGATAGTGACACTAAGCGCCCCATAGACCAAACCTGAGTAAGGGAGACAGCCATTGTGTTGCTAGACCATTGGCAGTATGAATCTGTCTCACACAAAGGCGCAAAGATTAAGAGTTTGAGTAAGGGAATTTTTGGTTTTCATACCTCAGTTAAGCAACGCCTCGTTTCCTTTGTTGATGAGACGATACACAATGTAAATGTGGGCAATCAGCAGGATCGGAAAAAACAAGATCGCCACAAACCACATCACGCCGATATATTTATTGAACAGATCAAGACTGATGGCGATGCGCCCGACATTTATGATGTCTGCAAAGCCGATCAAGGTGAAGAGCCAAATCAACGGCACTGCTAAACTAGACTGTCCTCGTAGAGCTAGAGCCGCAATTAACGCACTGATGGCAGCTAGTAAATCACCGTAGGCGATCGCAGATAGAGCTTCCTGGGGCAAAGACGGATCTACCTGTCCAACCGCCAACAACGTAAAACCCGCGAATCGAAAAACGTGCAACAACAGCATTGGCAAAACGGCTGTTTCAAAGGGTAACTTTGAGAGGCTAGGTTGCACGTACCAGAAAAATATCAATGTGTACAGAACTAATCCTATGGTGCTTTGACCGCCCAAGATTATCCAGTTATTCATGCTGATTTAGTTTCTCTATGCTGAAGTTAGATGTTTTTATTCATTTGCTGAAAGAGTAATCCTGGTGCTACGCGACTCATCAACTTCAGTTGTGCCGACTGTCCGGGAGTAATTTCGTCAGTATTGTTTTTAAGTCCTTTAATTAGTGCTGCGACTAACTTTTCAGGTGATATGCGGGGGAATGACGGATCTAGGTCAGTAGCCAGTTCGGTATCAACAACAGGTGGCAATAACTCCACCACTCGAACTGAAGTGTCCGCTAGTTGCGCCCGCAAGCTTTGGGTGTAGGAGTGCAAAAATGCTTTACTCGCGCTGTAAACTGGGGCTGAGGCGTAAGGTGTGTAGGCTAAACCGGAGCTAACGTTGATAATAACTGACTCACGCCGCAGCATCCCTGGCAAAAAATAGTGAACCAGACGCACTGGGCCTGAAACATCAATATCTATTTCTTGCAGTTGTTTCTCCAGAGGGAAACCCTGAGTGACATCAAAGGAGTGCATGATTCCGGCATTGTTTACCAACACATCCGTGCCGCCATCTGCATCCATGCTGTCTCGCAGTGAAATAATAGCCGCCTCATCAGCGACATCACAGACATAGGAAGAAATATTGGGATGGTTAGCTGCTGCTGCTACCAGCTTATTATGATCTCGTCCAGTGATAACAACATGAGCGCCTTCAAATGCGAGCGATCGCGCCATAGCTAATCCAATCCCTGAACCGCCGCCCGTGATGAGAATGCGCTTTTTATTTAGATCCATTATGATTATTCCTCCAGCCAGTAATGGCAAATTCAGTTAACTTGCAAAACACAAGCGATTTAGCTTGCGAAACAAGAGTAACTTTTTAACTGGTAAAATGCAAGCTATACTTTGAAGACTATTTACCCCCATGTAGCTCATCCATGACGACTGGCAAAGACACACCGCGCTCGAATTGCCCTATTAGCTGCGCTCTAGATTTATTAGGAGACCGATGGACGCTGGTGGTGCTTCGTGATGTGCTATTGGTGCAGCGCCGGGCATTTTCAGAAATCGCCGTTAGCGAAGGTATCGCTACTAACACACTCACTGACCGACTTGAACGCTTGATCGAGAGTGGTGTGCTAGAGCGACGAAGAGATCCCCTCGATGGCCGCAGTCGTAGATATGTTCCAACTGAGCGTGGTCTAGAGCTAATTCCGGTACTAGTCGATTTGATGGTCTGGGGAAATAAGCATACTTCGGGATCTGGTCCCGCCGAACTTGTGTCCCGCGCTGTGAGCGATCGTGAAGGGTTACTTGCCGAACTCGTTCAACGTGCGCGCGATTTTGATGACTAGGCAAGCGTTCTTTTGACATACCTCCTCGTCCTAAAGAAGCGAGGATTCCTTGACACTTCGCTGGAACACGCCACAAGTGGTCTTATCGTCCCTCCATGTCCGTGTCAACGAAGAGCCGGGGGAGAAAACTTCAGCATTTTCAAGATTCCGGTACAATGGATACACCATCTTTCACATTCAACAGCCCAGAAGTGATAATTTGATCCTCTGCTTCTAATCCTGCTAAAATTTGATAATTATCATCTTTAATATTACCTAACTTTACCCGCCTTTGGCGTGCTATCAATTGATATCCACCTTGTGGTAATTCTTCTTTTTCAACAATATAAACAAAAGTTTCTGCACCCATACGAGATATAGCTTTAGTCGGGATTAAAACTCCAGAACGTTCGTTTAAAATTACTCTAGCCCGTACTAATTGATGTGGTTTTAAGGCATTGGCAGAATTATTCAAAAGTGCTTTAACCACCAGTGATTTATCTTCACTATTAGTATCTGGAGAAATATCAGATATTTTACTACTACTAATAACTTGTCCTTGGGTATCTAAAATCTCTAGTGGTATTCCTGGACGTAATTGGCTACTTTGTGCTGGTGAAACCGAAATATTCGCTTCTAATGGTTGGTTTTGAGAAACTTGTACCAGTGGAGTGGAAGTATTAACTAAATCACCAACTTGCACTGCAATATTCCCAATAGTACCGCTAAAAGGTGCTGTAATTCGATAATTTTGTGGCTGTGTTTGGCGATTTTTCAGATTTATTTCAGCTTGTTGCACAGCTTTTTCTGCCTGTGATAGGTTGCTTTTTTCTGCTTGAATCTGGGTATTAATTGCAGCTAAACGAGCCTTGGCGGTATTCAATCTGGTAGCATATTGATCTCTAGTACGTCGAGATACAGCTCCTTGATCTGCGAGGTCGGCATAGCGTTGATAATCCTGTTGCTGTAATTGCAAGTTAGACAGATAAGATTGACGTTCTGCTTCTAAACTTTGAAGTTTCATCCGGGAATTTTCCCGTTGTGTAATTGCAGCTTGTTTGGAAGCGTTAATTTCATCCATTGTTACCTGTCGAGAATCTACTTGCAAAATTGCAGTTCCTGCTACTACTGAATCTCCTGATTTGAGCAAGATTTTGGTAACTTGTCCGGGAATTTTTGATGGTATTTCTACTGAACGCTGAGACTCTAAACTAGCAACGAAATCTGAACTTTCCTGCACCATCCCAATTTGTACTGTTGATATTTTGACTCTTACTCCTGGAGTTTTAATATTAGTAATTGCTGTTTGGTTTCGAGGATGAAACCAGCGCCAAGCTATTGCCGTTCCACCACTAATAATTAGTATAAAGGCTAACAATAATATTAGCGATCGCCGTCGTTTAATAGATGACTTATCTGAGGATTGTGAAATATCTTGAAAATCAGTTTGCGGCTCAGGGGATGTCATAGGGAACCCAACAAATTAACTAAAACATAATTGGTTATTTCGCCATGATAACTATTAATTTAGTTTGAGACTTCAGGAAAAGATATATGTTGCATATCTCAATATAATGTCTCATAAATTTGGCTGTAATCTATCTGAAAGTGAATGATAACAGTTCCAAGTCAATGGAAAATCGGTAACAACTCTTCGTAATCCATAGCTAAAAATATATAGATAAATCGATATCACTATATAATTAATTACGAATTACGAATTACGAATTACGAATTATTCACAGGTTACTAATTGCTTGGGCAAATAGCTGAGAAACAAAAGGTAAAATTTCCCGGCTTTTAGCGTTAGCTTTACCTTCAGTAAATAGGACCAAAATGTAAGGATGCTGATTGGGTAGTTCAATATACGCTGCATCATGACGGACTTGGCTTGTCCAACCTGCTTTTGACCAAATTTCAGCATCTGGAGGAAGTCCACTACCTAAAAAACCTGTAACTTGATCTTCTTCGACATCTGTGGGTAAATCATTGGGGTTGAGGCTACGTTTGAGCAAATTCATCATGGCTTGCGATCGCCCACTAGACACAGCCACCCCACCCACAATACTATGAACTAACTTAGCGATCGCATTAGTAGTTACCATATTCCGGTTATCCAGCATTTCCCCGTAAAACGCCCGTTCCCGACCATAGGGACCATCACCCCAAGTTTTTTGACAGACATTAATCGTCTCCATTTCCTCCCAACCCAAAGACTGGAAATAGCGGTTCACAATCTGACGTTGATATTTCCAAGTTTCAAAGGGTCCCATAGGTAACTCCGGCCCCGAAGTCGTCCCACTGAGAATATCGACAATTAAACTAGTCGCATCATTGCTAGAATCCACAATCATATCTTTCAAGGCGCGTTCCAACTCCTGGGAAGATTGAATCATGCCTTTTTCCAACCATTCATTAGCAGCGACCAAATAAAACAGCTTCACAACACTCGCCGGGTAAATCCGTTCCACACCGCGATAAGTAAAACCACGGGCTGTATGGTTCCAAAAAGCATCAGGAGTCAAAGCACCACCAGTATTTACAGGGACGGGAGGATCATACACAATCCAAGTTAGAGCCACTTGGTTCCTGGCTAAAGTCGGAAATTTTGCCCAAGTTGCTTCTAAAATACCATTACCAATATTTTCCAGTTGTTCGTCTTTTCTCAAGAAAATCATTGCAGAATGCTCTCTAATTCAGAATCCCAAATATTCAACTTGACATCGGCAGAAGAATACCACTGTATTGCTAATCTGAATTTATACAATTCCCCCCAATGTCAGTCCCTGACAACTCAAGCCGCATCTGGGCGACATTTGCGAATCACCTCAAATCATCAGGAGTCAGCATTTCAGGTGTATTTGTGTGAGGATGACTATCCAGGGTGGGTATCTTATGCCGATTTGGGTATATTACAACCTGCTACTGTACTTTATCAGGCTAAATCAGTTTCTCAGTCCGAGATTACCAAACTCCTCCCAGATGTCATCGCCTTTACCCAAAAAGCCCTGGAACAATCAAATTATTATCTCTGGGGTGGTACAGTCGCCCCCAACTATGACTGTTCGGGGTTAATGCAAGCGGCTTTTATGTCTGTGGGTGTTTGGTTACCTAGAGATGCTTATCAACAGGAAGCTTTTATTTCAGCAATTACTATGGCTGAGTTACAACCAGGGGATTTGGTATTTTTTGGCACTCCGCAAAAAGCTACTCATGTGGGGCTGTATTTAGGCGATGGTTATTACATTCATAGTTCCGGAAAAAACCAGGGACGGAATGGGATAGGAATTGATATTCTCTCGGAACAGGGAGATGGGGTGAGTCAGTCATATTATCAGCAGCTGCGAGGTGCTGGTAGGGTGATGGAGAGTTATAAACCACAGAGACACTGAGGACACAGAGGAAGATGAGGAGTGGGTTAGTTTCCCAGGAGTTAAATCCGGAGAATGGGGCGATTTCGTTAATTGTCCCAGATGTTTCCGTGGTTGTGCCGATACGGGATGAGGTGGAAAGTTTACCACTTTTGCTAGAGGCGATCGCATCTCATATCAGCGATGGTGATCTCAGTTATGAAATTATTTGTGTAGATGACGGTTCTACAGACGGTTCGGCGGCATTTCTCAAGGAACAAGCCCAAATCCGCACTGATTTAAAGGCGGTACTATTGCGGCGGAATTACGGACAAA
The DNA here is from genome assembly GCF_034931085.1 of Nodularia harveyana UHCC-0300. NCBI lineage: Bacteria > Bacillati > Cyanobacteriota > Cyanophyceae > Nostocales > Nodulariaceae > Nodularia > Nodularia harveyana. The sequence continues at coordinate 46,863 of NZ_JAYGHG010000027.1, forward strand.
GTGCCGCAATGGCCGCGGGGTTTAAATATGCTACAGGTAAAGTCATTGTCACCTTAGATGCTGACCTGCAAAATGATCCGGCTGATATTCCGTTGTTATTGGCGAAGTTAGCAGAAGGCTATGATTTGGTGAGTGGTTGGCGACATCAACGCCAAGATGCGGTAATTTCCCGCTTAATTCCTTCTAAAATTGCCAATTGGCTAATTGGGAAAGTCACAGAAGTCAAATTACATGATTATGGTTGTTCTCTCAAGGCTTATCGGTCGGAAGTCCTAGCAGATATGAATCTCTATGGAGAACTGCACCGCTTTTTACCTGCTTTGGCTTACATCGAAGGGGCGCGAATTACGGAAATTCCTGTGCGTCACCATGCGCGGCGGTTTGGTCGCAGTAAATATGGAATTTGGCGGACTTTTCGAGTGATGATGGATTTGTTAACCATTTATTTTATGAAGAAATTCCTCACCCGCCCCATGCACGTTTTTGGACTGTTGGGTTTAGGTTCAATGGTCACAGGAACTCTGATTGGGATGTACTTAACTTTTATTAAATTAGCTTTCAGTGAATCCATTGGCAATCGCCCTTTGCTAATTTTGGCAGTTCTGTTGTTAGTGACTGGGGTACAGCTATTTTGCTTTGGTCTGTTAGCTGAATTGTTGATGCGTACTTACCATGAATCTCAAGGTCGTCCCATTTATCGAGTGCGAGAAATAGTAGCAAAAAATATTAAGTAACGTAACAATGTGATTAACGAACACTTAAAACAAACATAAATCTGCTTTGAAAGTTTTTCAAACATTAGACGTTAAACTACGACGTAACCTGCTGGTGTTATTTACAGCAGGTTTATTATTCTGGTCTAGTATTGCCTCGTTATTGCCGACTTTACCCCTGTATATTGAAGATATTGGGGCTACCAGTCAACAGATTGGCTTTGTCATGGGTAGCTTTGCAATAGGGATGTTAGTATTTCGCCCTTGGTGTAGTAATTTAGCAGATCGGCGGGGTCGTAAAATTGTCTTGCTAATTGGAATGTCAGTAGTGGCGATCGCACCTTTGGGTTATATTTTTGCTACTTCTATTATCCCACTCATGATTTTACGTGCCTTTCACGGCTTGAGTATTGCTGCTTTTACCACCGCTTACATGGCATTGGTGGGAGATTTAGCCCCTATACAAAGTCGTGGTGAAGTTATTGGTTACATGAGTTTGGTAAATCCCCTGGGTGTGGCTATCGGCCCAGCCTTGGGGGGATATTTACAAGCCGCAGCTGGTTATACACCTTTATTTATCTTGTCTGCGACTTTGGGTCTGGCGGGAATGTTATGTATCATACCTATTGTCAATCCAGATATAGAGGAAAAAGGGGAAAATAGCGCTGATAATCATCTATTTTGGCGCTTATTATTAACTTCTCGTATTCGTATACCTGCAATCATCATGTTATTAATTGGCATGGTGATCGGGACTGTACATACCTTTGCACCGTTATTTATCAAGTCCACTAATATAGATTTGAATCCAGGATTATTTTACACAGTCATAGCGATCGCTAGTTTTAGTGTCAGGCTATTCATTGGTCGGGCTTCTGATAAATATGGTAGAGGTTTATTTATTACCCTCAGTTTAATTGCTTTTACCTTCGCCATGATCGGCATCTGGCAAGCTGATAGCACCCCTGTTTTATTACTCTCAGCATTTGTCGAAGGTACAGCTTCGGGAACATTAATTCCCATGATGGCTGCAATGATGACAGACCGCGCCCACCCACACGAACGGGGACGTATATTTGGCGTATCGATGGTGGGATTTGATCTTGGGATTGGGATCGCGGGGCCGATACTCGGTTCCATCGCCCAACAAGTAGGCTACCGTAATATGTTTGGTTTTGCTGCTGGTTTAACTTGCTTGGCAATTTTGATATTTCTCACCCAGTCTAGCCATAACCTCAATAATTCTCTACGCTTTGCTTTCGGCCGTGCCGCAGATACTTATTCCTTAAATAATGCCAACTAGACACTAAAAAAGGCAAAATAGAATCACATCTACTTTGCCTCTTTCCTATTGAAAACGGGCGAGGAGGGATTCGAACCCCCGACACCGTGGTCCGTAGCCACGTGCTCTAGTCCACTGAGCTACACACCCTTACAAGAATTTAATCATAACACCTCTCTCAAAATAATGCAAGAGATCAAGCCAGATAATTTTTTAACACACCTGGATCATCAAGGAGAAGCCCAGATGGTAGATGTATCTGCAAAAGTAGCGACCATCCGCCAAGCCGTAGCTGCTGCTAAGGTGCGAATGCTACCGGAAACCTTCGCCGCCATTCAAGCTGGTAACGCCCCTAAAGGCGATGTATTGGCAACAGCGCGGTTAGCGGGAATTATGGCTGCTAAACAAACGGCGACATTAATTCCCCTGTGTCATCCCTTACCCCTACAAAAAATTACCGTGGAGGTGACACCCAAACCCCAACTACCCGGTTATGAAATTCAAGCCACAGTCAAAACTAAAGGAGAAACTGGTGTGGAAATGGAAGCTTTAACGGCCGTTTCTGTGGCGGCTTTAACTTTATACGATATGGCTAAGGGTTTAGAAAAATCAATCCAAATTGAATCAATTCATCTAGTCAGTAAAACTGGGGGAAAATCAGGAGACTATTCTGCACCTGTATAAAAGGTCTTGTGGCCAGAGAAGCCTAAACACTTTAAAATGAGTAAGTACATGGTAAATATTGTAGTTTTAAATAAATCTTTATGCCTCCTCGTTGGCCTCGCAAACCCGATCGCAAAGATCCCGCATTCCGCAAGTTAGATGACCGGATTAATTTTGCTGTTCATGTGGCACTGACTACAGCTGTTAATTCTAGTTTATGGTTTTTCCATAACTTAAAATCAACTACCTGGGAATGGCTACCCTGGTTAACAGCCGGTTGGATATTAGTATTGTTGGTGCATCTAATCTATATTAGTGCGATCGCCAACTATACCGAAACTCCGACTACATCCACCTGAAGACAGACTGTTGAGGCTAGGGCGATTGTAACCTGTGGGAGTAGATTCATCTGGATAATTGGGCAATAATGAATAAAGAACCGGATACTTATTAACGTTTTTTATTCATCTAAGGTGATTTTTATGTCTACAACTAATACCACAGAATTACTAGAGGCCCTAGCTACTGAAATTGGCGAAGCCGTATATATTGACATTGCTAAATGGCATCTTTATTTATCCGATGCCAAACTGCATAATATGGTTGCTGAAAAGATGTACTTTTTAATTACTTCCCAAACTGTAAGTGAAGAACGAGTGATCGAAGTTTTGGAATCTATTTCTATAAAAATTGCCGGCGGGAGGAAGGAATTACCTTTAAATGATTTTCTACCTTTGCAATGTCAGGTGAATTTGGTGGATATTTTGGAGAAGTATCAACGCCAATTTTAATTTATGAATCTCACGCAGAGGCGCATACTTCGACTTCGCTCAGTAAGCAGAGTCGCAGAGTGGAGGTTATTGAGGTAAATGAGTTTTTCTAGAGTTAATTTTGATTGAGATTTTTTTAAGGAAAAAGAAAAATTGGCGTTGCTGAATTGAGATATGAATTAGTGTCACGCAAAGGCGCAAAGGTACGAATAAAAATAAAGGTGACCTTAGCATTTCATACTTTGATTCAGCAACGCTGAAAAATTTGATTTATTTACTCTCTTCCCCTCTTACTCTCTGCGTCTCTGCGTCTCTGCGTGAAACCCTTAACTAGGAAACAGCCTCTTCAACTACTGTTTCCCCCTGCTGTGAATTGGGGAAAAATGCTTTAGTTATCCAGTAAGTAAAAATATGGGACAGTAAACCCAAGGGACCAGCAAATAAACATAAGGACAGAGAGTGAAATGTCCAAATTCCTGTTTTCTGTCCTTCTAAATATATCCACCGCCCGACAAATAAATCCATTACTAGAAAATGAATCCAACCAGTTGCGGCTGCTGTTTCATCACTGAAAAATCGTGCAATATCAGCTAGTTGAGGATTGGATAAAGCGGCGGCGTTTTCTGGTGTAATGCTGCTGATAAATAAATACAAATATGCACCAGCTAAAACTACGAAGGGTAAATATGATGCCATGACTCCCCGTGTGAGTTTCCAGTTGGGGAGAAAAATCATTAATACCCAAAAGGGTAAAACGAAGACATTGGCAATGTCAAATAGTTGGGAGATATTCATAAAGCTACTAATTGTGATTCTATTTCTGAAGGTTTTAAGTCACGACCAATAAAAACTAAGCTGGTTTGTTTGGTTTCTGCTACTTTCCAAGGACGGTCATAAAATTTATCAAACCTATTTCCTACACCTTGCATTACTAGGCGCATGGGTTTGTTAGGGACGGCGACAAAGCCTTTGATGCGATAGATTTCTTGTTGATTAACTATTTTTTGCAGTTGTTGTTGCAATTTTTCTGGGTCAAAGCTGCGGTTTAATACTAGGTGAGTTGAGGTAATCTCTTCGTCGTGTTCGTGGTCTTCTTCTGTGTCGTGATGGCTGGGACGGCTATCTAAGTTATCTTCGACTGCGGCTTGGAATCCTAATAAAATTGATGCATCTAGTGTACCGCGATCGCTGGCGACAATTTTCACGACTCTGGGCAATTCTTTCTTGATTAATGCCTCTACTTGCTGTCTGGTTGCTAAATCAACTAAATCAGTTTTATTCAAAACTACTAAGTCTGCACAAGCTAGTTGATCCTCAAACAGTTCTTGCAAGGGTGTCTCATGTTCTAGGCTATCATCTGCTTGCCGTTGGGTGGCGATCGCCTCTGGGTCACTGGCGAATGTGCCTGATGCTACTGCTGCACAATCTACCACGGTAATCACTGCATCCACTGTAGCCGCAGCGCGAATTTCTTGCCAGCGAAAGGCTTTGACTAAAGGTTTGGGTAAAGCTAAACCGGAGGTTTCAATGATAATACAGTCAATGCTGTCTCGGCGCTTAATTAATTGTTGCATCGTGGGATAAAACTCTTCCTGCACGGTACAACATAAACAACCGTTGGTTAATTCAAAGATATTACTGCTATCTTCTCCATCTTCGGGGCAAATCTCACAGGATTTCAACAGTTCCCCATCAATACCCAGTTCACCAAATTCATTGACTAATACTGCAATGCGGCGACCTTGGTTGTTTTGTAAGAGGTGGCGAATTAAGCTGGTTTTACCACTGCCTAAAAAGCCTGTAATTACTGTGACGGGAATTTTTGTAGCCATTGTTTAGGTTTGTCCAGATTTTCCCAGTACCCTAAGTTTGAATATTTACAACTATAGATACTGATATTAAGCTGGTTTTCGAGTGTAACTCAGTTATTCTAAGCTGAAATCCCACAGGAATGCTCAAAAAATTATTGATCAAACTTTGATTAGTGTTTCAAGCCTTGAAAGTAACGAGGGTAGATTCTGAAAACATCATATAGCAATCCTAAATGATATGTGAGAGTTCAATAAGCCTCAAATGCCTATAAAATAAGGATTTTTATTTCAGTATTTTCTCACGTTTGGGTTAAGATTGCTATATCATCTCCGTTTTATTACTGATTTAACCTCTATATTTTGTCTCCCCTCCTCGCTACTGGGGATGCTTAGGGGGTGGGGTATACACTGTAGTAAAGATAACTCATTAATACCAATTATTTGTGAGGCTGCATATTCAATTGACAGAAGAGGTATATATCTCACAATCTAGAGAAAATAGCCATAGCAACAGATCAAATGTACTTATATTTTAGCTGTTTTTATCGAATTAGCTGTTTAAAAATTGCTTTAATTGCAGATAGAATTTGTTTAAAATTCTTAGGTGTTTCTGGACTGCTGTTTGACCACGGTGATTGTTTCAAGTATGTCCAGTAAAGTTCTTTTGTAGGACTAATACACCATATATGCCAAGGTTTTAAAGAACCAATAAAGTGAATTATTATTGATTGCTCATTAACCTGGGAATTACGACTATATAAATCAACTAATGAATTCCATTTTTGGTCTACATTCAAAAATTGACCATCAATCACTTTGTTTAAAGCATCTTGATCCCATAGCTTAATGATCTCAGGATGATTACGAATCAGTTGAATAGATATCTTACCAATATTCAGATTACGCCAAGTTTTTAAGTTAATTAACATGACACCAGAGTTAAAATAGTAATTGCTATTAAGTTCTAGCCTTTTTTTTGTTGTCACAACTTTTTTGCCATTAGCTGCAACTATATAATCAGATATATCATAATTATATAACTCAAGAATGGAACCATTAACAATTAAATCGGAATCAAGATAAAGTATTTTATCAATATTATTTGGGAGAATCTCCGCAGCTAGTAATCTGTAATATGCCGCAGAAGATATATGTTGAGAAACTTTTAAGTGTTCAACTTCTGCATCTTCTACTTCATAAATCAAAAAGTCAATTTTAGCTTTGGTCTTGAGTTGGTGAATTTTTTCCTGAAAGTTACTGGTGATTTTTTTAGTTATTATATGGACTGTTTGTAAATTATCTAGGTTATTTAATATCAGGGAAGTTACAGCTGCACCAAAGTGTTGTTCATACTTACCATCAAAACAAAACAAAACTTCCATATTTTGATTCCTTAAGTCTTATGTATACGCGCAAAATTTTACAAGTATAATATTATTACTTATTAACCATAAATAAAACATATTAATTTGAATTGTCAGGAATAGTTTAAAGTCTGATTTTGCCAGACGGTTAGGTGAAACGCTACTAAACTCAACTTTATCCATTTACCTGATGGTGAACCCATAGCTTATAACCCATATTAGTAAAGGCTTTTAACTTTGGAAACTTCCCAGTTCAGGATTTATAGCTTTGAAAAATCATGCGACTGGAATCCCTTGACTGGATAAAGCTGAGTTTAGTATTTTGATTTTAAGGGTGATTTTAATCACTCCTAAGTATTGAATTTTTATTCTGCGGTAGCGAGTTCAGTTTTACCACGTTGGCGACGGCGTGTTAGGCCATTGAATACCATCACACCGATGGATTTAATCAAATTACCTTCCAATTCCTGGAACATCTTCATGTTCATCCCAAAAGCGGCGTTAGCTTCTTCGACAATGCGATCGCCTGTAGCATCATCAATAGGTAATTCATCTAAAGTTTGGCGGTATTTCGCCTTAAATGCCTTCTCGTCGGTAATATCTGCAAACTCATAAAAAGCAGTACCTTCACCCTCAGACAAATTCATCGCTGTCACCGCAATGTTTTTCAGTATTTGACCCCCGGATAAATCACCCAGATAACGAGTATAGGAATGAGCAATTAATAATTCTGGTTCTGTTTGGGAAATTTCGCGGATGCGTTGCACATAAGCTGTACCTGCTGGGGAAAGTTTCACTTCTTCCCGCCAGTTAGCACCAAAATAGTAACTCAAATCTTGCTCTAAGGTATGCTTGCGGTTGAGTTGGGTGAAGTTGATTTTGCCGATAATTGGGTGCTGACTGTGCTTTTCCATCTCCTCTTCCATCGCCGAGTAGATGAAGTAGAAATTACCGACTAATTTCCGGTAGGAGTTTTTTTCCACAACTCCTTTCAAAAAACACTTGACAAAACCAACATTTTCTGCCATTGTATGGGCTTTTTTAGTTCCTACACGTAATTTGCTGGCTAAATTGCTGCTCATACTAAAATTTCTCAACTTAAAAGGTTAACTACTGAAGTGCGATGTTATGAATGGCTAAAAAATGCCATTAAAAAGTTAGATTAAAACTATTTGATGAAAATTTATATTAAAATTTTTTAAGTAGCCTGGACTGCGACTGGGATCAGAACTGCGATCGCCTCAGTAAAATAGTCAGATTTGATGCTTTTTTTAGTCCTGACAAAATCTTGATAATCGCCCCAGAGTTAAATCCGTAATCATACTTAAATAAATGGGATTAACCTGATTTGTAAAATCAAAATGAGTATATATTACAGATGAACAGTTATCTCAGTTGAAATTACTGAATTAACGTGTAAAGTAATATTTTCTCATTTCATGGTGTGAGCAGTTGAAATTTATGGTGACATCTATAAATAGAACCCCAAAAGAGATTGTAAGTAGTTCTCGGTCAGAATCTCCAACATCAGCAACAGCTGTGAATGGCAATTTAGGGCTGGACTTATTATCACTACCCACAACTGCCTTATTTGGCACAGATGGGATTCGGGGAGAGGTGGGAGAATTACTGAATGCACCTTTAGCTTTACATATCGGTTTTTGGGCTGGTGTGGTTTTGCAAAATCAGAGTTCTCAACCTGGTCCAGTGATTCTGGGGCAAGATTCCCGCAACTCTAGCGATATGCTAGCAATGGCTTTAAGTGCAGGTTTAACAGCCTCTGGGGTAGAGGTTTGGTATTTGGGATTATGTCCCACTCCTACAGTTGCTTACCTGACTAGCATTACTGAAGCCATTGGTGGGGTGATGATTTCTGCCAGTCATAATCCACCAGAAGACAACGGGATTAAAATTTTTAATGGATTTGGTGGTAAGTTGTCCCCAGCTTTACAGGCGGAAATTGAGGCGGGATTACGGGGAAATACGGTTACAGGTAAAGTTCGTAATTGTGGACGGCATTATTCCCGGCGGGAATTAGTCAGTCATTACGGCGATACTGTAAAACAATCCTTGCAGAAGATTAATAATCTTCAAGGGCTGAAAATTGTTTTAGACTTAGCCTGGGGCGCAGCTGTGGGGTTAGCGCCAAAAATATTTACGGAGATGGGTGCAGAGGTGATCTGCTTACATAATGAAGCTGATGGCGATCGCATTAACGTTAACTGCGGTTCCACTCACTTGGCAACTCTCCAAGCCACAGTGCAAGAACACAACGCCGACTTAGGTTTTGCCTTTGATGGCGATGCCGATCGCGTCTTAGCTGTAGATCATACTGGTAGACAAGTAGATGGCGATTACATTCTTTACCTCTGGGGAAAACATCTCCAAGAACAGCAACAATTGCCAGATAACCTGATTGTATCCACAGTCATGGCTAACTTAGGCTTTGAAAGGGCTTGGGAAGAACAAGGCGGGAAATTAATTCGCACCTCTGTAGGCGATCAATACGTCCAAGCCGAAATGATGCGGACTGGGGGAATGTTAGGCGGTGAACAATCAGGACATATTCTGTGTCGCCATTATGCTGTCACAGGTGATGGTTTATTAACAGCTTTACACATAGCAGCCTTAGTCAAAGAAGCTGGTGTTTCTCTCAGCCAAATGTTAGAAAATAGCTTTGAAACTTATCCGCAATTATTGCGAAACGTGCGAGTCATTGACCGCGATCGCAGGTTAAACTGGCAAGACTGTCAACCCTTACAAATAGCGATCGCCCAAGCCGAAGCCGCAATGGGTGATGCAGGTAGGATATTAGTCAGGGCTTCAGGTACAGAACCACTGATCAGAGTCATGGTAGAAGCCGCCAACGCCGAACTAACTAACCATTGGACAAATGAATTAGTATTCCAAGTTCAGCAACACCTAGCAGCATAAACTCCTGGAGATCCTACATCTTTTCAGCTACGCCAAAACCCAGTAGAAATGTTATATGTTCAAAAGCAAAACCAAATCCCCAAAATCAAAAAACCAGAATCCCAAGACCTCTTCTACCCTCAACCTCAAAGAACGGTTAGCCCAAAAGCGTAAAACCCTACAAGCCCGTCAAGAATTTACCAAACTACTGACCATATCTGGTTCAGTCAGCGTCTTCTTTGGCATTCTATTTTTTCTCGTAGGTGGAATTAAGGCAGTAATTCCTGGGGTATTAGCCATCTTAATCATGTCATTTTCATACAAATACCCCCGTTATGCCTTATTTGCCTTTTTGATTTATCTGCCTTTTGGCGGCACTATCACCTACTACATTGGTAGCAACCCCATTCTGCAACTAGCTAAAGATACCTTCTACATTCCCGCCTTGATCGGATTTTGGCAAATGTGTCGCCGAGAAAGACTACCCCTGATAGTTCCCAAAGCCGTGAAAACGCCATTATTTATCTTAGTCGGCTTGTGCTTCCTCACCCTGATCTTTATCAATGGTATACAACAGCTAAATCCTCCCCCAGTAGGACTTTTAGAAAAGGCAGAAAGAGAAATTCCCATAGCTATGGGGATTCTGGGAATCAAAGTCCTTTTAGGCTACATACCCTTAATTACTTGTGCTTACTATTTAATTCGTAATCAAAAAGACTTCCTGTTTTTATCCCGCCTACAGGTAGTGATCATCTCGATCTGCTGTACCTTGGGAATTATTCAATACTTCTTACTCACAAGCGGCATCTGTGAAGGTACAAGAAACGCTACAGGCGCACTCTTATTTAAAGCAGCAATAGAAGCACGGTGTTATTTTGGGGGTTCTCTACTTTATAGCCCCAGCCAGGGAGTAATTCGCCTACCAGGAACCTTCGTCGCCCCTTGGCAATGGGCATGGTTTTTAATTTCTAGCACCTTTTTCGCCTTTGCCACCGGTTTCACAGATCCGAAACCCATTTGGCGGCTAGTCGGTTTAGGTTCTTTAGCCGCCGTGTTTATTAATGCAGTCATTTGTGGACAGAGAATTGCATTCGCCCTAGTCCCAGTCTTTTTTGTCGTCTTGCTATTCGTAACTGGTGAAATTCGTAACCTGAAACGCTTTATCCCTATGGGATTAGGACTAGCCCTCATTCTGGGAATGGCTATGGCAATTAACCCAGGACTTTTGCAACAGAGGATAGATAGTTTTGTGGGTCGAGTGGAAGCTGCACCACCGGAAGATTTTATTTTTCAGCAGTTTGAAGAAAATTGGCGTAACGTCATTAGCCCCATTGGTAGTGGTTTAGGTAGGGCGACTAACTCCGCGCGTTCCTTGGGTCAAACCAAGCTCATAGAAACATACTATGCTAAACTCCTCTGGGAAATAGGTATTTTAGGGGTACTAGCATTTTTAGGGTTAGTTACCACCCTGACAGTTATTGGTTTCAAAAGCTATCGTTCTATCAAAAACCCCAGTTTAAGGAGTTATGGTGCTGCTTTATGGGTATTTATTCTGTTTATTAGCTATAACACGTACTATTATCCCTTAGACGTTGACCCAGTGGCGGTATATTACTGGTTTTTTGCCGGGGTACTGTTTAAATTGCCATTACTGGATAAACAGCAAACACAGGATTATCAGCCTGAAAAAACCACAAAGAAAAAATTTGTTCCGTTAGAAGTTTAATTGCTTCTACCCCCATCAGCAGCGAAATAAAAATATGCATGATTGTCCTTTGATTTCTGTGATTATCCCTACCTATGGGAGAGAGGAAACGCTGCGGGATAGTGTTATAGATGCTTTAAATCAGGACTATCCCAACTTTGAGGTTTTAGTAATTGATCAATCTCCCACACATCAACCAGAAGTTCAAAGTTACCTAGAAGTAACCGCAGCAGCTGGTAAAATTCAATGGTTTCGTTTAGATTGGGCGAGTTTACCGGGGGCGCGTAATTATGGTGTCCGCCGGGCTAAAGGTGAAATCATCTTATTTATTGATGATGATGTGAAAATGACCCCGGAATTTTTAGCAGCCCACGCCCAGAATTATCGGCAAAATCCAGAAATTGGGGCTGTAGCTGGGCGAGTATTTGACAGAAATAAATTGAGTGATTCCGGTGGGGAGTTGGAAATTGAATATTTACCTCCCGAAGCAATGGACCCTGGAATTGCTTGGTATCATCTGGATTTAGTCCACACCACCAAACCCCAGCAAGTATTAACGGCTAGGGGTTGTAATATGTCTTTTCGGCGAGAAATTTTTACTGAACACGGCTTACAATTTGACGAGAGGTTTCGTGGGAGTGCGGTGCGGGAAGAATCAGATTTTTGTTTGCGAATCCGACAGACCGGATATAAAATCTGGTATGATCCAGAGGCTTGTTTGATCCATTTGGGCGAAGAAACTGGGGGTTGTCATGATATTAGTATGCGATCGCTCAAATATCAACTCACCTTCTACCACAATCATTTCTTAATGGGGCTAAAAAACCTCACCTCCAGCCAAGCTTTACGCCTATACGCCGCCCTATTTAACTGTCACGTCTTAGGAAAACCCCCCTGTAACAAAAGCGGTTCCCCTATAAAAATTGTCACTCGCGGCATATTTTACACTTTAGGATTTTTCAAAGCTTTAATTACCGTTATCCAGTCACCTTGGAATGATGGTCAAACCTACACCAAGTTAGATCAACTGTAGTCATTAATTATCAGAGAGAACAGTGATCATATCAAGTTAATATATTGAACGCAGATTAATGGATTTCATGATTCTGTACAGTCTGACATAAAATTGGTGCCACTATTAAAAAATACCCAAATTCCATGAAAATCCTAGTTGCTAGTCACTCTTATATTGTAGACCTAAACTGTGAGAAATTACGCGCATTAGCCCAACTAGAACCAGGAATAGAAGTCACAGTTGTAGTTCCCCAAACCTGGAAACCAGGAGGTATTCAAAATAAAATCATTACTACTCAATACCGCGACGAAGGAAACTTTAAAATAGTCCCAATTTCTAACTTTAGTCAAAATCATCAAGGACTTCTCACCTTTGGGATTGACTTAATCTCTTTATTAAGAGAATTTCGCCCGCAAATTATCCAAGTTGAACAAGGTTCCAGAGGACTAGCATATAGTCAGATGATTTTCCTCAATCAGTTATTAAGACTCGAAGCCAAAAATATATTTTTTACTTGGTGGAATATCCCCTACGAACTGAAATTCCCGATAAATTTATTAGAAAAATATAATCTTAACCACAGTCACGGGATAATTTCCGGTAATCAAGACGGTGCGGAAGTTCTCCGACAACGAGGATATCAAGGTTCAATTCAAGTTATGCCCCAACTAGGTGTTGATGAACGCTTATTTACTCCCCAATCACAACCAGAATTAGCCCAGAAATTCGGGATAACTTCAGATGATTTTGTGGTGGGATTTGTGGGGCGATTTGTTACAGAAAAAGGGATATTAACACTGTTGAAAGCTTTAGTAACTATCTCTGATAAACCTTGGAAGTTACTATTATTGGGAAGGGGAGAATTAAAAGATAACTTAATTAAGTTTACCACAGAAAATCATATTAGTGAGCGGGTAATTTTTAGCGAAAGTGTTCCCCATAATGAAGTTGCTAATTACATCAATTTAATGGATACTTTAGTTTTACCTTCAGAAACAACTTATAAATTTAAAACTTTAACGGCTGTAGGTTGGAAGGAACAGTTTGGCCATGTTCTCATTGAGGCTATGGCTTGCCAAGTTCCGGTCATTGGTTCTGATTCTGGTGAAATTCCCCATGTAATTGGTGATGCTGGTTTGGTGTTTCCTGAAGGTAATATTAAAGAGTTAGCTAATTGTTTATTGCAATTAATTGAGAACCCGGAATTTGCTAAAAGTATTGGTGCAAAGGGTTATCAGAAAGCCATGAATCAATATACTAATCACGCTTTAGCAAAGCAGCAATTTAAATTTTATCAAGAACTAGTTAATAATTAAAATTTCCCGCCCAGAAATTATGAAAGTTTTACAAATTATTCCTTCAATTTCTCTAGTTTATGGTGGACCGAGTCAAATGGTTATCGGTTTGGCTGGGGCGTTGGCGAAAGCAGGTGTAGAAATTACAATTATTACCACTGATAGTAATGGCGATAGTGGGCAAAAACCTCTGGATGTGCCGTTAAATTCTCCAGTGCAAAGAGATGGTTATGAAGTGATTTATTTTCGTTGCGCCCCATTTCGTCGTTATAAGTTTTCTGTGGATTTATTAAAATGGCTAAAAGTTCATGCTTGTGAATATGATTTGGCGCATATTCACGCTTTATTTTCTCCTGTAAGTAGTGCGGCGGCGCGGGTATGTCATCAGCAAAAGTTACCTTATATTTTGCGTCCTTTGGGAACTCTTGACCCGGCTGATTTACGCAAGAAAAAACAATTGAAACGTCTTTATGCGGCGCTGATTGAACGGCGTAATTTAGCTGATGCGGCTGCAATTCATTTTACCAGTGAAGAAGAAGCGAAAATATCAGAACGCTTTGGGGTGGTGACGCGAGATTTAGTGATTCCTTTGGGTGTAATTCCGCCGGAGAAGGTGACAGATGGAGGGAGTTTAGTTCGTGGTCAATTAGGGATACCGGAAGATTTGCCTTTGGTGCTGTTTATGTCTCGCATTGACCAGAAAAAAGGCTTAGATTTATTGATTCCGGCACTAGAAAAGCTGTTAATTTCTGGGTGCAGGTTTCACTTTGTTTTAGCAGGGACAAATTCTCAAGACCCTGATTATGAGCAAAAGATTAAAGATGAAATTGCTAATTCATCATTGCGATCGCACACTACCATTACAGGTTTTATCAGTGGGGAGTTAAAAACTAGTTTACTACAAGCTGCTGATTTATTCGTCTTACCTTCTTACTATGAAAACTTTGGTATTGCTGTAGCTGAGGCTATGGTAGCAGGTATCCCCGTCGTTATTTCTGACCAAGTGCATATTTGGCAACAGGTAAGTGATAGTAATTCCGGTTGGGTAGGTGCAACAAAGGTAGAAGATTTGGTACAGTTAATCAAAACAGCTTTAGAAAATCCCCAAGAACGTCGGCAACGGGGGTTAAATGCTCAAAAGTATGCTTTAGAATATTTTAGTTGGAGTGCGATCGCCCGTCAAATTATCTCCGCCTACCAAAACATTCTCAGATAATAAATACTAAGATTTCTAACTTTTGATGAAATTGGTTTTCTTCATACCCTAAAGATTAAAATTTTGTTACAAACTGCTAAAAGCCGATAGGCAAACTGTGATTTATGTGATGATCGCAATGTAAAATACATGAAGTCTTTCTAAATTACAGGGAATCTTGCATGACTCTCCGTCTTGGTGATACAGTACCTAACTTTACACAAGCCTCTACACACGGCGATATCGACTTTTACGAATGGGCGGGTGACAGCTGGGTAGTGCTGTTTTCTCACCCTGCTGACTTTACACCTGTTTGCACCACAGAATTAGGCACAGTCGCCAAACTGAAGCCAGAATTTGACAAGCGTAACGTTAAACCTATCGCCCTCAGCGTTGATGATGTTGACTCCCATAATGGTTGGGTAGGAGACATTGAAGAAACTCAAGGAACCGCCCTAAATTATCCCATTCTTGCAGATGCAGACAAAAAGGTTTCCGACCTTTATGATATGATTCACCCCAACGCAGCTGCAAACATCACAGTGCGTTCCGTGTTCATTATCGACCCCAGTAAAAAACTGCGTCTTAGCTTCACCTATCCCCCCAGTACAGGCCGCAACTTTGATGAACTATTGCGGGTAATTGACTCATTGCAATTAACTGATAATTACAGCGTCGCTACTCCTGCTGACTGGAAAGATGGCGAAGACTGCGTAATTGTACCTTCATTGAAAGACCCCGAAGTTCTGAAACAGAAATTCCCCAAAGGTTACACAGAAGTTAAGCCTTATTTGCGGATGACTCCTCAACCTAATAAGTAAGTTTCCGCAATACTAATAGTCGGTGGGTTAACAACGGTGTAACCCACCATTTTTATATATAGATATAATTAACTTATTTAGATCAGCAAAGTAGGAGAGATTTACCATGCTTTCATCTCCTTTGATATTACATTTTCCCTCATCAATGCCTATGACAGACGAACAATTCTTTGAGTTCTGTCAAGAAAACGGTGACTTACGTATTGAGAGGAACAAATTTGGAGAAATCTCAATTATGCCACCCACGGGTTCAGAAACAGGAAACCGCAACTTTAATATTGCTGGACAGTTATATGTTTGGGCAGAACAAGATAACACGGGCATCTGCTTTGATTCTAGCACAGGGTTTAAACTCTCAACAGGTGCAGAGCGATCGCCTGATGCTTCCTGGATAAAATTAGCCCGGTGGAATCAACTTACCTCAGAACAAAAACAAAAATTTGCCCCTATTTGTCCAGATTTTATTATTGAATTAAGGTCAGCTTCTGATAACCTGCAACCATTAAAAGACAAAATGGTAGAATATATGCAAGAATCAGAAATACAATTAGCTTGGTTAATCGACCGGAAACATCGCCGAGTTTATATTTATCGTCCTGGACAACCAGAAGAATGTTTAGAAAATCCGGAAACTGTTAGTGGTGAAAACATTTTGCCAGGGTTTATTTTGAAGATGAGTAAAATTTGGTAGTCACAAACTACATCAAAACCATGCAATCTTCTTTAAATATTCTCACAGTTGCAGAATACTTAGAAGCCGAAAAAACCAGCGATATTCGTCATGAATGCATCGCCGGACAAGTTTTTATAAATTACGGAATAACTAACCACAGAGACGCAGAGGACACAGAGGAATCAGGATTTGGGAGAGTTTTTGCGTAAGTCCTGGATGTTACAGTGATGTAGATGCTTTGTTAAATAAGAATTATTCTGGATTTATATAGGTTTTTTAAAATTATGCCGCCTTATCTGTTTAAAAATATATCTGTGGGGTCGGCTGAATTTAACTTAATAATAGCGATCGCACTAGAAATTAAATACATAATCATCTGAAAAAATTTTATTGCGGCTGGGTATTTGGGGATGAAAAATTTTCTTCCCCAGTACCTGGAAATTGAGCGACTTGTACTGATCCGAAGTAAGTTGAAGTGTAGTTCCCAATCCCTAACTATATCCATCCCAAGCCATAGGAAAGGTGTAATCTGAGAATAAAGGTAAGTCGGGATTTTCGCTGCGAGTTTCTTCGTCCAAAACTTTGACGACTTTGTTATAGATGTCTTCTGCTTGTTGTGGGGAATCGCCAATGCTAGTTAATCCTAATTTGCCAAACTGGGAAAGACAACCCATGAGATGAAATACTGTACCTGTTTCTGTACCGCTATCAAAGTGCAGTCGGTGATGGGCGATGATATCCATTAAGTCGTTGGGTAATAATCCCCGATATCTGTCTTTTTGTAGGTTATCGGTGGCTATGTAGTATTTAGGTCGCCCTTGTTGGCTGTAAAATAACCCTGTGGAGAGGTCGTAATGTCCGTTTGTTAATAGTTTCAGGGTCATGAAAGGATGAGTAGTACCACCTTTGCGGAGGTTAATTTCTATGGCTTGAATCTCCCAGTCACCATTTCCTTGTTCAACGGTGATAAAGTCTACGCCAAATCTTTCAAATGTACCTTTTTCGGAAAGTTTTTTACCTACTTCTAAGCCCCATCGTTGCAATTGTAAGCGATATCTAGAGTCAGCCGGAAATCGACAGCCGAGATAAATTTGTCCGTCTGGTCCGCCGAGAATTTGGTCATGGGTTGAGACAATTTCTACTTCACCACTGGGTGTAATGCGTCCTTGGACACTTGGCGATCGCTTGATTTCTCCTTCTACAAATGCTTCGGCGATCGCACCTAGTTCTGTAATCCGGTTGGCGAAGTTTCCCCAACTTTCGTGTGTGGATTGAAACCGCATGGTAGGGAAGCGATCGCTAATTGCAGTTACTGTTTGACTACGATCAACTTGACCCGGTGCTAAATCCCTAATTGGTCTTAAATCTAGCAGTGCATTTCCTTCTCCAGAAATACCTTCATTCAGTTTGATTACTATTCTTTGTAATGTGGGTTGGCGTTCCCATAAATTAGCCGCAACTTCTGCCAAATCTTGTTTATTAGACACCTTTTCGCTACCATCCGGGAGGGGAACTCCACTTTCTGCAAAGATTTGACGACTACCGCTTTTTGTCCCCCAAATTTGTAAATTCGGTGCAGCTGCATATAATGGGACATTTAATTTTAAAGATAGTTCCGCTTCTAAAAATGTGGAATTGTAGCAAGTCATAAATGATTTTTCTAGTCTCAATGCTTGGCGGATGCGCTCTAGCAGTCGGGGACGTTCTAAAATTTTAGCTGTTAGAGGTCTGAGGGAAGAGTCGTAAGTAGAAAGTAGCAAGAGGCGATTACGCGCATGAGAAAAGGGAATCCCTGGTAATAGTTGCAAGTAGTAATCAATAATACTAGGGTGCAGGGGCATGGATGTGACGTAAATCAAGCGGGTGCGGGGGTTTCGCAAGCGCATTAAAGAGAATAATAATCTTTCTTCATAATGCTCACAACCTTCGATTTTATGCAGTTCATGCTGGTCGATGCTGAGGGAAGGAATAATTAAAATATCCGCCTCACTATGATCAAATAGCTCAATAGTCGGCCAGCGATCGCGTAAAGTTAACTGAAGATGGCGAAACTTATCAATTTTGTCTAATTCTGAAATATTCAGCATCTCCATAATCCCCAACACTGCCTTACTATTCTGGTATATACCAAAGGGAGTCAGATATTTCTGATATGAAACACTTCTTTGACTACTAGGAAAATAAGAGCGTTATCTTGGTTAAATTATTACGAAGAGGTACTAGTTCTAGTAATTCTACGCTAGCGATCGCGCAATCAATCTGATAGCTATATTTGATATATTTAACGATATTTAGTAATTATTTACATTCCAAATAGATTTTGATAATTAATGAGAAACCAACTCTATGTATAGAGATGTTGCGTACTCAGTTTTCCTTGACTTAGTTCGTCAATTCCCTTCTAAAATGAGAAACATTATTTGAAAAAGTTGATTTCTGTAAATATTACTCATATCGGGAGAGGTAATCATGGCTCGTCCAATAATTTTAGGGATTGTCGGTG
The DNA here is from genome assembly GCF_034931085.1 of Nodularia harveyana UHCC-0300. Taxonomy (NCBI): domain Bacteria; kingdom Bacillati; phylum Cyanobacteriota; class Cyanophyceae; order Nostocales; family Nodulariaceae; genus Nodularia; species Nodularia harveyana. The sequence continues at coordinate 65,586 of NZ_JAYGHG010000027.1, forward strand.
ATAGCGCCGCAGGTAAAACAACGCTAACTAGGGGAATTGCACAGATACTAGGGCCAGAAAATGTCACCCTCATCTGTACCGATGATTATCACAGTTATGATCGTCAACAACGTGCAGAAATGGGAATCACCGCTCTGCATCCTGATTGTAATCATTTAGACATCATGCAGCAGCACCTATCGCTGTTACGCACAGGACAGCCTATTCTCAAACCTGTTTATAGTCACTCAACTGGAAAATTTGAGGCTCCAAAATATATCAAACCTAAGAAATTTGTTATAATAGAAGGATTACTTGGTTATTCTACCCGTGCAGCCCGTGATGCCTACGACGTGAAAGTTTACCTTGCACCTTCCGAAGAACTACGCGCCGATTGGAAAGTGAAGCGAGATACTCAAAAACGGGGTTACACAGAAGAACAAGTCTTAGCAGAGTTAAAAAAACGGGAACCAGACTCAGAAAATTTTATTCGTCCCCAGCGTCAATGGTCGGATATAGTTGTGACTTTTTATCCTGCTAATGAAGAAGACGAAGACAATAACGGACATTTAAACGTGCGCTTAGTATTGCGCCCTACAATCCCTCATCCTGATTTTAGTTCAATTTTGAATTTAACTAATGGTAATTCCCAATCAGCGATTCGCCTGGGTTTAGATAGGGATATGAGTAAACCTGTGGATGTGTTGGAAGTGGATGGTCATGCGACTTTAGAACAGGTGAATAAATTAGAGCATATTTTATGTTCAGATATGCCTTACTTACTCAATGTGTGCGATCGTGAAAGTAACCCAGAATTGGGTAAAATTGCAGGTACAACCGGAGAAACATTGCAAAGTTATCCTTTAGCGCTGACTCAGTTGATTATTACCTACCATATGCTCAAAGCAACGCAAATGTATCAGTGATATCTTCTTACAACCGCAATTGCGATTTAATGAACCCATAACCATTATCAAACCGTGGGATCATTCGGCAATTGAATCTATTCAGTTGATCAACAATATCTGGGTTGTCAAAATCTTTGGAATTGCGGTTGAGAAAACACGAGACTTGGGATTCATTTTCGCGCAGATGACTGATAACTGATGAGTAAACAAGTGCATCTTGCGGACTCAAATCATAAGGATCTTCCGATATTGCAGCCCCACGGAGAATATCAGCACTCAGCGATATTACTTCTGCACTATTCAACAATCTATCTCGATACGCTACAAATCTTTGCCTTTCCTCCTCACTACTTTGAACCAACAAACGAGCAATATCTTGAATGCTGTTAATTCGAGTAGTGTACGATGCTGAACGTGCGAGTTGTCGTAATTCAGTATCTAGAACTTGTTGCAGATCCTTGCGACTCTTAGCCTGACGGGTGAGTTTCTCATAAGGTTCAGCTAAACTGTATGCTGGTATGATCAGACTGGCAAATTTGGCTTCACAAAGTTGCAGAATTTGCTCACAACTTGCAGACTGCTCTTGTTGAAAAACCAGTTCCAAAATAAAATTAGTTTCAACATAAATATTCACGCAGCAGCCTCTTGACCGAAATGACCTCCAGCTACAGCAGTATATAGTCCTGATTCAATCAGCCATCTTTGAGAATCATCAATTTCTTCGGTAAGTTTCTCAGAATTAATAATTTTACTCAGCCAAGATGCAACAATTAATTCCAGACTTTGACCTGTGATGTAATTAGCAGATACACCTGCTTGTTCAAAGTAGGGTTGAAGAAAAGGGCGTGCGTCTATATTATACGTGGGTTGACTTTGGTCTAGTTGTGCAGCAGTACCAGTCCACAAGTAGAATTTATCTGGAAAGACCATGAGAAAGTAAGGTGCTTTTGGGAAAGTACCGTGCGCCAACATATTGCGCCGCAGTTTTTCCGCCCATTCCGATGAGGTATTGAGTTTGTTTTTAATCTCGACAACCAGCACTAATTGATTGTCTTGGTTATACACAGCTAAATCCCAACCACCATCCCGACTAGTAAACATGATTGAAACCCTTTTTACTACGAATTACGAATTACGAATTACGAATTACGAATTACGAATTACGAACTACGAATTACGAATTACGAATTACGAACTACGAATTACGAATTACGAATTACAAACCAGATTCAGCCAAAGCCACAGCACCCCAAAGCGGCGCATCATCACCCAAAGCCGCCGGCACAATTGTAAACTCAACTTCTGGTAAAGCCGTTTCCCGCGCTACCGTTCGCACCACATCCCACCAATTATCCCCAGCCTTAATTACACTCCCACCCAAAATAAACAACTGCGGGTTAATCAAATTCGCCACATTCCCAATACCCACACCCAAAGCCCAAGCACCCTTCAACAAAACATCCTGGGCTAACTCATCACCTTGCGCCGCAGCATCACTCACCACCTTTCCCGTAATCAAATCCAAATTATCACCCACCAACCCCCTCAAAATCTTTCCTCCGCGTCCTTGGCGACTTGGCGGTACGTTTTCCAAAAATTCCCTAACATTCCTCGCCATATAAGGCCCCGAAGCCAACCTTTCCACACATCCCCGCTTCCCACACAAACACACAGGCCCCGCAGGGTCTACAACCATGTGTCCAATTTCACCAGCCATTCCGCCCACACCCCGCCAAGGCTGGCCATTGAGTATCCAACCACCACCAACACCAGTGCTAATAGTGATATAAAACAAGCTATGATTTCCTTCCCCAGCACCGAAGCGGTATTCACCCAAAGCCGCCACATTAGCATCATTGTCTACAGTTACAGGAACCCTAAACTCATCCTCTAGCAAATCTTTGAGGGGAATATTTTCCCAACCAGCCACATGATGAGACAGTCGCACAGTCCCAGTTTTAGCGTCTACCGGTCCCCCAAAACTGACACCAATTGCATCAGGTTTTTCTCCTTGCAGTAAAGAATTAATCAGGTCGCGCATAATCTCCAAGTCCGTGTTAGCATTACCATCAGCTGGCGACAGGCGACGTTCATAGCGTAACCATTCCCTAGCACCAGAATTTACCACTGCTGCGGCTAACTTAGTTCCGCCAAAGTCCAGGGCTAAAATTAACGTCATAATTCCCTCCAAATATTCCCAAAAAAAATAGATAATTATTCTGAAACTAGTCAAAAGCTGATAGCGTCAAACAGTAGAAAATATCTTTGTGGAAGTTACAGCTTGAAAACCCGTTCTAATTACTGGCAATTATCACCATATCTCCGACCCCATTGGGAAAATATTACCAAGGGATTTATTGGCATTATTGGTTATGTACTGGCGACGTTAACCCTAATTAATCTCGCTGGGAGATTGGCAAAACCCTTTGGTGAGGGTAATGTAGTAGCGATCGCCCAATTAGCTGGAATCCTGGTTTTAGTATTTCTGGTGCGGGGCTTTTTTCAGTCCATGCAAGATATGTACATGGCGAAAGTAGCTTTAAGGGTAGCTTTTGACCTCCGCAAGCAGGTTTACTCCCATCTGCAAAAACTGGATTTGAGTTACTTTGAAACCGCCAAAGCCGGAGATCTATCTTACCGTCTCACCGAAGATATTGACCGGGTGGGGGAAGTTGTAAATAAAGGATTTCACGATTTTATCCCCTGCATTTTACAATTAATGGCCATACCCATCTACATGATTTACCTGAATTGGCAATTGACCCTAGCTACAGTGGTTGTTGCGCCAATCATGGGTGTTTTAATTGGCTGGTTTGGGGAACGGTTACGGAAATATTCGCTAAAAAGTCAAAATCGCGTTTCTGGGTTATCAGCAATTCTTACAGAAGTATTTAGCGGTATTCGTTTAGTCCAAGCTTTTGCTGCGGAAAGTTATGAAATTGCTCGTTTTGGCAATGAGGCAGAACAGAGCTATAAAGCTAAATACTCCGCCGAACGCCTAAAAGCCATTCAAATACCGATAGTGGGTTTTCTAGAAGCCTTAAGTGCGGTTTCTTTAGTGATAGTAGGAGCATGGCAAATTGCCCAAAATAACTTAACTGTGGGCGAGTTTTTTAGTTATTTAGCTGCGGCGGCTTTGTTAATTGATCCCATTGGTCATACTACGAATAATTACAACGAGTTTAAACAAGGTGAGGCTTCTGTTGACCGGGTTTTTGAGTTGATGGCGATTCAACCCACGGTATTAGAAAAGCCTGATGCGATCGCCTTACCACCAGTCAAAGGCAAAGTAGAATATCGTCATGTGTCCTTTGCCTACAAACCCGGCGAACCTGTATTAAAAGATATCAGTTTATTGGCATTACCAGGAGAAGCGATCGCCCTAGTTGGTGCTTCCGGTGCTGGTAAAACCACCTTTGTAAATTTGCTTCCCCGTTTTTATGATCCAGAAGCCGGTGAAATCTTGATTGACGGCGTAGATATTCGGGATGTGAAACTTCAAAGTCTGCGGCGACAAATTGGGATTGTTCCCCAAGAAACCGTGATGTTTTCCGGGACAATAGCCCAGAATATTGCTTTTGGACAAAAATCTTTTGACATGGAAGCCGTAGCAGAAGCCGCTAAAATTGCCAACGCCCACCAATTTATTACCCAGTTACCAGAAGATTATCATACCTGGGTAGGAGAGAGAGGAGTTAACTTATCTGGTGGACAACGCCAAAGAATTGCGATCGCCCGTGCGGTATTTCTCAACCCGCAGATCCTGATATTAGACGAAGCCACATCAGCCTTAGATTCCGAGTCAGAAGCCTTAGTACAAGAAGCCTTAGAAAGACTCATGCAGAATCGCACAGTATTTATTATTGCTCACCGTTTAAGCACAGTCCGAAAATGCGATCGTATATTAGTTCTCGAACGAGGACAACTTGTAGAATCAGGAACCCACGAAGAACTACTAGCACTTGAGCAACGCTACGCGAGATTTTACACCCAACAATTTAGTTAGGAAATTACGCAAAATCATGAACAAACGAACCGCAAAGGACACAAAGAAATAAAAGTTTTAGAGAAAAATTTCTTCCTTCTCTTTCTTCACTTGGCGTTCTTGGCGTACTTGGCGGTTCGTTAAAAAAAGATTCTTAGCCCCAACTTAATTATGGATATAGTTCAATTCTTTATCCCATGAAAAAACGCCCCCCATTTCTGAGAGGCGTTTCTTATTTAGCTAAACTTCGAGATTAGCCGTTGATTGCAGGTGCAGTCAATGCAACAGGAGCAACATCACCAGCAGCCAAGTCTAGGGGGAAGTTGTGAGCGTTACGCTCGTGCATTACTTCCATACCCAAGTTAGCGCGGTTGATTACGTCAGCCCAGGTAG